>NZ_KB895696.1:0-230191 GCF_000374965.1 Bacillus sp. 95MFCvi2.1
CATTACACAAAGTATGTCTCGTAAAGGAAACTGTTACGATAACGCAGTGATTGAAAACTTCTTTGGCATCATGAAGTCAGAATTTCTGTATCGAAAAGAATTTAAGAGTATAGAACATTTTAAGAAAGAACTAGCAAAATATATAAAGTACTATAATCATAAAAGAATTAAGGCAAAACTAAAAGGCATGAGCCCGGTACAATACCGGACCCATGCCCAAAAGGTTTCCTAATGAAATAACCTGTCTAACTTTATGGGGTCACTTCAAGGTGGGCGGCTTGTACTTTAATATTTTATTTTTATTTTTCTTCTTCTTCTTTGTAATTCAACGCAATCTCTACTATTTCTTTTGGTGTTAAATCCCTAAAATCCCAAAAGATTATATCACTTGGAGCGGGATGAGGCACACCACTATTATTAAATTGGTTTACATATTCATTAAGTTCTTCTTCTGGTAATTTAGGGTTACAAATCTTCGTTACAAGTTCAATAAGTTCTTCTTTCGTCATTTTGAGTGTCATACTAACCATCCTTTCATAATTATTAACCTTTTTTACCGAAATGATATGAACGATCTAAAATATTTTGATGCATATTAGGAGAAACAATTATTAAGTTATCGAGATTGTACACATCTCCACCCTGGTGAATTGGTTGTTTATGGTGCAAAATATATTGATTATGCTGACCATACTTCTCAGATAATGGAGCGAATGGAGCTTTACCCTCTTTCATAAGGTTTATATTTCTTTGGTTAAACTCTTTCGCATAGTTTGAATCAGCAACTGTTTTCCAAAACTCTCCTCTAAATTCATCAAACGATTTGAATTCTTTCCCAACTAACTTATCACGTACTTCTTTTGGAATAACACCAATAGAACCACCATTATACATTAATTTCTTTTGAGTCCCTAAGCTTCGTTCAAGATTAAAACTTGAAGTTACTGTTCCTGGGGAATTTCTTTTTTGGGCACTTGAAGTCGTAGTCTTTGCAAAATTATAATAGGCTTGCTTCAATTCGCTTTGAGGTATCTTGGTTATGATATTTCCACCAGAGAAAGCAAAAGAAACATCTTTCTTAAAAGATTGTAAAATCTCAGATGCTTGCTTCAATTCTTTTACTAGCGTTACGCCTTTAGCGAATGTACTTGCTCCACCTGCTCCTTTTATTCCTTTTGTGACCAGGCTTGCTTTACCTAGTCCCTTATCAGCAATTAGACCAATAGCTATTTGTGTTAATCCATAAGTAGTCCATTGTGTAAGGCTCTCTGCATCTCCATCTATTATATCCCGTTTCATAGTACTTGAAAATGCATGCCACATATTTTGTGCCGTTTCTTCCAAATGTAAAATTGTATATGTAACATTAATAAAAGTTTCTAAGTCCATATTCATATTACTTAAAGTTTCCATGGACTTGATTTCATCTTCAACAGCTTTCCCTGTTCCGATTACAGTACCATTCCACATCTTTTTTACTGTTTCAAACATTTTAACTACATCGTCTACCTTATCGTCCCAAGCCTTTCTAATCGGAGATTTTTCTTCTAGCCTACCGCACATTTCTCCATCTTTAATTGAATTATCAGCCTGACGCTTCCTATCTTCTGTAATCTCTTGAATAGAAGTCGTCCATTCCATATTCAATCCTTGTGTACTAAATGTACCACTTGCAGGACTAAAACCTTTCCCACTTTGGACTTCCGCCAAACCCATCGCAATGCTAGCGGCTAATTGAATTGCTGTACTATAGTTATTACTAGATGTTTGATTAAACTGATACAAATGATCTAACTTTTCTTGCAGTTTTTTTCTCATGACAGTAAAAAGATTCGCCATAGCGTCCATACTTGGTATTGGCATGGTTTGAGTGATGGCTTCCATACTTGCTTTCATTCGGTCAATTTCTTTAATTTGTTCTAGTAACTCTTGTTCAATGACATCAGTTGAAGCTACCTTGGATTCAAATTGACTTGGAAAGGCATCATTCTGAAGGATTAATTCTTCACATAAGTAAACGATTCCTTGTGCTAAAGGACGAAAGGTTTGTACAAAAAATGATTTTGCACTGCTATATGTTTGTCCTTGTAAAACAGTGTCAACTGCAAAAGCGTCAATCGACTGAATGGCTTGTTCCATACCTTGAATGGTAGCGGTACATACAGCATTCATACTTTGTGTTTGGGTATGTACTTCTCCTAGATACATGTTTAAACTCATGAATTTTCCTCCTCAATAAGTAAATCATACCAATTTAAGGAGATAACTGTAAATATTACATTGTAATGAATTTATTAGAGGTATTAAAATACCTCTAAGCGAACTTATCCATATTCAAAATTAAAGGACGAGTTTTATAACTGATATCACACCAATGTTACAGATGTACATGAAAATACAAAATCAAGAACTACTTGCATCTTAATAGAACATAAAAAAGCTTACTGAGATGTATGATCAGTAGGCTTTTTAACGAATAAAGATATCATAATTAAAGAAGAGGGACTAAATGTGTGCATTTGTTAGAAATGTTATATTGTTATTTTAAATATTTCTTGATCTAATGGAATATGGCTTGTTTTAAATGTATCTTCCTCATATGGAAGGTAGAATCGATAAGTATCTCCATGCATATAAATCCAAAATTTTAATTGTGTACCAAATAATCCATGGTTGATTTTATTGATGTTTTTAAATGTATGATGATGCACGTTACCTTTTAAATCTGCTACTAATAAAAATAAACTGTTTTGATTTAATCTAAAATAACGTAAAATGTGCTTTGATTCATCGAATGTTGACGTTTGGAAATTTGAATCAATATCAATTTCTTTATTCAAGGATAGGTAAAGTGCTTTATATAGTGTTTGTAATTCATATTTTATTTCTTTGGAGGATGTAGTAGTATGAATTGGTTTCAAGGTGACGCAGTATTCCTCATCATTTAAAATGTAAAGAAAATCAGGAACTAATCTTCTAGTTTCAATTGCTTTGTATTTAATGTTATGTTCATTGAAAATGTAGGTTGAAGGTAATATTTTTATTTTTTCCTCTAAACTTAGCAAATGTAATTCACCAATACCATTTAGGAAAGCTTTTTTGAGATGATCTAAATCAGCGTATTTTTGTAAGTGAAGGTGATAATTCTCTTCTTTTTTATCTGTATTAGGAGTGTGGATTTCAACTTGATAAGCTGTCTCTATAATGAATTGTGCAGATAGTTCATTTATGTTACGACAATAAATATTAGCAGCGGCGATATGAGAGTGATTAATATTTTCTTTAATTTCTTTTGATTTTGCTCCTTCTGGGTTTATAAAATCAATAACGTTTTTTAATGTATTAAGTAAAGTACTCCCCATTAAATACTCCCCCTTGACGTTTTTATATAGAATATTTTACCATGCTTAGCAGTCGAGGTGGTTAAGTTTGGAAATTAATATTTGATGTGAAAGGAAAAAACATTTAGCATTTGAAGATAATTTATTTTTTAGTATCTTTTTGTAAGAAATAAATAGAGTGTTCACTTAATTATGAGTAGATTTCCTTTTTTATTTCCACTAATATACATCAAAGTGAACTTATTCACATTTTTTATGAAAGGGTGAAATCTCTTATTGTGGAAAGGAAAGAACGTACTGTAGTAGATAATCTGTCTAGTGAAGAAACAGAATTAAGGATGGTTGAATTTTTTAGGGAGACGAAACGAAATCAAAGAAAGCAAAAAAGAGACTGTGAAAGAGGAAATAGTTTTAAATAAAAAAAGTGAACGAGTATGAAAAAATATTCGTTCACTTTTATTTTACTCTTTATAAATGTAGCTCATAATTTCCGTCAGTACTATCGGGCTTTCTAAATATTTCCTCGAATGGACCAACCTTTTTGGAGAAACCATTTTTTAATGCAAAGTGATAACCTTCTTCAGTTATAACTTCCTGTAATATTAATCGTTCGAATCCTTTTTCTTTAGCGAATGTTTTAAACCATTCAAGAATAATACTTCCCTTACCTTGATTACTTGGGGTAATGCTTATAGCAGTAATTGCCAAGTATGGATCTAGGAAAAACTCACTTCTAAGGTTAATGGTGACCTTATGTTCTTTAGAAGAAATATTTAAAGAATACTTAGAAAGACCTTCAATGAATATTACTTCATCTTGTACTAATTCTTCTAATAGCATTTTTAATTTTTGAAAGTCTTGTACATGAAGAGGGATCTCGGTGAATTTTTCTTTCAAAATAATTAACTCCTTTTACCATCTGTTTTGTGTACTTATCCATTTCTATACACACGCCAGCCTTTTTAATTGTGGCCCCAAACTGGCCCCAATTACATTCTTTTTTATGCCTTATTTTGCATTATTAAATAAAATAAAAAAAGCCCAGAAACCTTGATTTAACAAGATTTCTAAGACTTTTAATACTACTCTTTGCAGAGCATCGAGATTAACGAGAGTAGAACTCTACGATTAACGCTTCGTTGATTTCAGCAGCTAATTCAGCGCGCTCTGGTAAGCGAGTGAAAGTAGCTTCTAATTTATCAGCATCGAAAGTTAAGTATTCTGGTACGAAGTTGTTAACTTCGATCGCTTCTTTAACAACAACAAGGTTGTTAGATTTTTCGCGAACGCTGATAGTTTGACCAGGTTTTACACGGTAAGATGGGATGTCTACGCGAGCACCATCAACCATGATGTGACCGTGGTTTACTAATTGGCGAGCTGCACGACGAGTGCGAGCTAAGCCCATGCGGTAAACTAGGTTGTCAAGACGAGCTTCAAGAAGGATCATGAAGTTTTCGCCGTGTTTACCTGGCATTTTACCTGCTTGGTCAAATGTGCGACGGAATTGACGCTCAGTCATGCCGTACATGTGACGAAGTTTTTGTTTCTCTTGTAATTGTAAACCGTATTCTGAAAGTTTCTTACGTTGGTTAGGACCGTGAGGACCTGGTGCGTAAGGGCGTTTTTCTAATTCTTTACCTGTGCCGCTTAGAGAGATTCCAAGACGACGAGACAGTTTCCAAGCTGGACCTGTATAACGAGCCATAGTTGACTCCTCCTTTAAGTGTTTTTATTTTCGTAAAATAAAAACAGACGTAATCGACATTTATGCGCATTTTGTTTTCATGTACCTTCGCTCCAGCAGCAGGGAGTTACGAGATACACCTCAAACGTGAGGAACAAAATACAAACGATAAACTCACATCACAAGGCTGCCTTTTTATTTTACACAAACGCTATTATATCTTTTGAATCTTATTTCGTCAAGTGAGTTCGTATTTTGTTTTATACATGTAAAGTTTGGAAATTACAAGAAGGAATTTAAAACAACATGAAAGAAAGGATAGCAACAGATAGAAAACGCTTACATAAAATAGAACCATAAGGGGGATGTTTGTATGAAAAAGAAACAGATAGAAACAGCGCTGATTCATCACGGGTATGATTCCAAGATGCATAAAGGGAGTTTAACGCCACCGCTATTTCAAACTTCAACGTATACATTTGAAACAGCGCAGCAAGGAGAAGCAAGTTTCGCTGGGCAGGACCCATCTTACATTTATTCAAGACTTGGAAATCCGACTGTGGAATTGTTTGAGGAGCGTATGGCTGTTTTAGAAGGAGGAGAATCGGCGTTAGCGTTCGGTTCTGGAATGGCCGCAATCTCGGCGACACTTCTCGCATTTTTACGTGCTGGAGATCATATCATTTGTTCAAACGGTTTGTATGGATGTACGTACGGTTTTTTAGAAGTGTTAGAAGAGAAGTTTATGATTACACATTCATTATGTGATATGGAAACAGAAGAAGAGATTCAGGCAAGTATGCGTCCAAATACAAAGTTGATATTTGTTGAAACGCCCATTAATCCGACAATGAAGCTCATCGACTTAGAAAAGGTTATTAAAGTGGCAAAACAAAATGAACTGCTTGTCATTGTCGATAATACATTTTGCTCGCCTTATTTACAAACGCCTCTTACACTCGGCTGTGATGTTGTTCTTCATAGTGCTACAAAATATATTGGCGGTCACGGTGATGTTGTTGCTGGTGTGACGGTTTGTAAAACGAAGGAGCTAACTGAACAAATTCGGCCGATTCGAAAAGATATTGGCGGAATTATGGCGCCTTTTGATGCATGGCTTTTGCTGCGTGGTTTAAAGACGTTAGCTGTACGAATGGACCGGCACTGTGATAATGCGGAAAAAGTCGTGGCCTTTTTGAAAAATCACGAAAGTGTTGAGGCAGTTTGGTATCCAGAAGGAGAAATAGCATTGTCTCAAATGAAGCGCGGAGGCGGTGTGATTTCATTTACGATTAAAGGTGGAAAAGAAGAAGCACAGGCATTCATGAATGAATTGCAATTTATTACAATTGCGGTGAGTCTTGGTGACACAGAGACGCTAGTGCAACATCCAGCAACGATGACGCACGCTGTCATTCCAGCGGCAGTACGCCATGAAATGGGCATTTCTGATAATTTAATACGCTTATCTGTTGGATTAGAATCATGGGAGGATATTGTCTCGGATTTAGCGTACGCGTTCCAGAAGCAATCGAATGCATTTTCTCATGTGAATGGGGAATGAAAAAAATGAGCCATCGATTTACTAAATAGATGGCTCGCATCTTTTACATATGTTTTAGGAGCGTTTCCACAAACTTCTCTAAGTAGTGCTGATCCACTTCATCGAAACGATTTTTTTCAGGACTATCAATATCGAGTACACCGATGACGGTGCCTTCTTTTATAATCGGTACAACAATTTCGGAATTAGAAGCGCTGTCACAAGCGATATGCCCTGGAAATTGATGAACATCTGCAACAAGTTGTGTTGTTTTTGTTTCAGCTGCTACGCCGCAAACACCGCGTCCAAATGGAATACGAACGCACGCAGGCATTCCTTGAAATGGCCCGAGTACAAGTTGATTTCCTTCTGTCACATAAAAGCCAACCCAGTTAATACGCTCTAAAAATTGGTTTAAAAGAGCAGAAGCATTTGCTAAATTTGCGACCACATTTGATTCACCCGTTAACAATGCATTAAGTTGTTTGATTACTGTTTCATATTGCTGCTCACGTGATCCTGCATAACTTTCTTTTGTAAACATGGAAACGGCACCCTTTCTATCGAGAAATGTAAAATCATAGCAAAATACGCTGTATTTCATATGACTTTGTCGATAGAAAATTAAAGGAATTTGTCTTAAAAGTCAAGAAATTTACATTATAGCTGTTCAGGGTGAGAGGAAGTGAGCGCATGAAGCAGACGAAACAAAAGGTAATTGATGCGGCAATTTCATTGTTTTATACGAAAGGGTACGATGGAACATCGGTGCGAGATATTGCAAAGCGGGCGGATGTGAATGTGGCTAATATTTCATATTATTTTGCTGGAAAGCAAGGTTTATTAGAACAGCTTATAACTGATTTTTTGGAAGGATATGTCGGGGTAATTGAAAGGTCATTTGAACAAAGAGAGTATTTGCCAGCTAAAGAAGTGATGAATCAAATTGTACGAGGAATTTTACGCTATCAGTTTGAGCATAGGGAACTTACTCGGTTTTTTTACCGAGAGCTTTCAATTGATACAACGTTGATCCGGGAAGTGATGACTGTTTATTTTTCTAAAGAAAGATATTATATAGAGCAAATCATTAAGCAGGGGCAAGTGCAGCAAGAGTTTCAAAAGGTGTCTTTTACAATGTTTATGACACAATTAAAGGGCATGATAAACATGCCGTATTTATATCCACAATATATATCGGAGGTACTGCATTCGTTTCCATCAGAAACATTCTTTTTGGAAATGTATACGAAAGAAGTAGAGCAATGGATGGAACAAATATTATGTTTAACGCATATGTATTATCCGTTACCGAGAGCAGTCCATATGTAAAATACCCCCGCCATATTTTAGGTGGGGATATTTTTTGGCGTGTTTTTCAAGAAGTGATTTCTTCTTGGATACGCTCTTGCTTTCGTTGCCATAAGTTGTTGCATAGTAAAGCGATAATGGTAATCATCGCTCCAATTACTTCAATTTCTTCAATTTTATAGCCTCGAAAAATCGATCCGATAAGTGCCAGTACAGGAACTAAATTCATAAATAAAATACCGTTAATGGATGAAATATATCGATTGCCCATATTCCAACAAAAGACGGCGATAACTCCTGCGATAATCGACATATAAAATAGCTCAAAGCGAACTGTGACGATTGTATGGAGAGGCGGTACAGAAATCAAGTTTGTATACGTTAGCAAAGCCACAATAAGGACGAGTGAAATGGATCCGAATAAGCAAGTAAGTGCTGTATATCGAAGCGGTGACCAATTTTGAAAACGGGAACCACCATTTGTATAAATGACCCAACACATCACGCCGCATAACATAAATAGATTTGTGGAGACATGACTAGCGGCTCCAAATAATAGGTGAATATTACCTTTTGAAATGACAAGCATAACACCGATAAGTGCACAAAGCATACAAAGAAATGTATAGTTTTGTGGTTTTTTATTTTTTAAGATCCATTGTAATAGTAAAGCAAGCAGCGGCATAAGAGATTGAATCATGGCTGCATGAATAGCCCCTGAAGGTCCTGCTAATTGCTGTCCATAGAAAACAAGAAATCCGTATCCGGCAAAACCGACTGTACCATAAAATAACAAACGGAGAGCTTGTTTTTCTAAGTGAAAAGCGACTTTTCCTTCAATCATGAAGAGAAGAACAGTAAAAATAATAGCTGCGGATCCATAGCGGATTGTTGTGAAAAAGAATGGATCTATAAACTGCAGAGCGCTGGCCATAACAGGAAACATAAATCCCCAAGCTGTTACGGCAAGTAAGCATAAAAGGGACCCAAGTAGCATTTGTTTTTTACTCACGAGTATCTTTCTCCTTTTTATTCCGATATTATAGTAAGTTCATAAAAATAAGCATGAGATGAGTATAGCGCTCGCTTTCTATGGATAGGAAATATTGATTTTTTATAGCGGTTATAACTTTTGGTTAGAGGTGTGTATCATATGGATTTTGAAGCAGTACAATCGTTTATTGAGGTGAAACATACAAGAAGTTTATCGAAAGCGAGTAAACTTCTGCATATTTCGCAGCCAGCCCTCAGTAAACAAATTCAAAGATTAGAGGCGGACTTAGGAGTCAAGTTATTAAAACGGTCTGCACAAGGAGTGGAATTAACAGAGGCTGGGGAGCTATTTATAAAACGGATTGAGCCAATTATAGAACAAATAAATGATGTGAAAGGAGAGTTGAAAGAGTATCAAGAGAAGAAAAAGATTTCAATTGGGGTATTGCCGAGTTTAGCTGCTCATTACATATCAAAATGCAGAGGTACATTAGAACAAATATATGAAGTAGAATGGCAAATTGAACATACGAAAGTGCTAATGGAATTATTTCGGGAGCGAAAGATTGACGCAATGTTAGTTGATTCAATCGTGGAAGGAGCAAAGCTTGTAAAAGAAGTAAGAAGAGAAAATATTGTTTGTGTTGTTTCGGATGAACATGCCTATAAAGATGAACATACGATTCAAATAAAAGATTTGCAGCATGAAAAACTTATTATTTATCCGGAAATTTGCGATATTAGAAAAATGATTATGACAATGTTCAAAGGGATAGGTGTTACGCCTACTATCGCCGTAGAAACATCCTACGCTGAGCCGATGCTTGCGATGGTTCGGGCTGGCCTGGGTATTACGTTGTTGCCAAAAATTGCAGTGGAGCAGGCAGTGCAAGATGGGATTCGTATTATACATGTGGAGCCAACGTTAACGAGAGTGGTTTATTTTATATCCCATAGAGAAGATGTATCTTTATTACAGTCTTTCCAGTAAATGTTTATAAATGCAGCGGAGTATGGAAAAAAGAAAATCGAGAAATTTTTAGAAGGAATATTACAAACGCAACAAAAGAAACAAGAAATTTTAAAAAAAACTAGGTCAAAAACACGTCATTACATGGTATGATTAGTACATTGTTAGTTGTTAAATATAGGGGATTTCCTTTTTTATACATAATGCCTTCCATTTCATAAACGGAACGGACAAAAAAAGAGATATAATAGGAGGCTATTTTACATGGATTCTATTCTGACGATCGTTATCATCGTAGTAAGCTCTATTCTAGTGCTGCTCATGATAGAGCTCGTGATAAGAAATCGTTTATATAAAGATATTGAAGCACTTGAGCAGTGGAAACAAGAAGTCAAAGATAAACCTGTTGCAGATGAATTGAAACGGGTTAAGGATTTAAATATGACTGGACAAACAGAGGAACTGTTTGGAAAGTGGCGTGAAGAATGGGATGAAATTGTTGCAAACCTTCTGCCAAAAGCTGATAAAACATTAGAAAATGCCCAAAGGTCAGCCTCACAATTTTCCTTCCGAAAAGCAAAGCGTTTGATGAGTGAATCCATTCGTGATTTAGATGAAGCGGATAACCGCATTACGGAGATTTTAAATGAGCTACAGCAATTATTAGAGAGCTATGAGAAAAATAGTTCGGAAATTGAAGGTTTACGTGATACATATCGTAGTATGAAAAAGAATGTATTGGCTCATCGTCATATGTTTGGACAATCCGAACAGAAAATTGAAGAGTTACTTGATATAGAATCAGCGAAGTTTCAAGAGTTTGACGAGACAACGGCAAACGGTGATTATTTAAAGGCACGTGATATTGTAAAAAGTTTGGAAGATGGATTGGCGAACTTAGAAATTATCGTTCATGAAATTCCTGATTTATTAGTGGAGTGTCAAGCAACATTACTGGTACAATTGGATGATTTATTACAAGGTCATGATGATATGAAAAAACAAGGGTATGTATTAAATCATTTAGAAATCCCTAAAGAAGTACGGGATATGAACAAACAACTACAAACATGTCTGATTGATTTAGAAGAGCTTCATATAACAGAAGTAAACGAGAAAATAGAAGGCTTAAAAAAGCGTTTGGATATGTTGTATGATCAATTAGAACAAGAAGTACATGCGAAGCATTATGTAGAGAAAAAGTCAGTTAGTATTTACGAAGATTTAGAGGAAATTCATGAAAAAGCAATTGAGACAAAATCCGAAACGCAATTTGTGAAACAAAGCTATCAGCTGCAAGACAAAGACATTGAATCACAAAAGTTGATTGAAAAACAAATGCATATTTTAATGAAACGCTTTGAAGTATTGCAATTACGTGTTGCAGAGCAAGATATTGCATTCTCTGTTATTCGTGAAGAACTGGAAGAGATTTATGAGCAATGTGAAACATTGAAGGTACTTCATGTAGAGTATAAAGATATGTTGCAAATGATGCGTAAAGAAGAATTTGAAGCGCGTGAGAAATTAAATGAAATGCGCAATATGATCATAGAAGCTAAACGCTTTATGCAAAAGTCTAACTTACCAGGTCTTCCAGAAAGCATTATGGAAGATTTACAAAGAGGACAAGAGGCAATGCAAGGTGTATATGAACAGTTAGAATTAAAACCACTAAATATGAATGTTGTAAATAGTATGTTAGAAGAAACATATACAATGGTAAACGGTGTATATGAAAAGACGCAGGAGTTAATTGGACAAGCGTACTTAGTAGAAAAGCTAATCCAATATGGTAATCGCTACCGTAGTCATGATGTGGATTTGGCGCAAAGCTTAGAGAATGCAGAGAGATTGTTCCGCGAATATGAATATGATGCAGCTTTAGAACAAGCAGCTTCTGTTTTGGAACAACTTGAACCTGGTGTTGTACAAAAAATTGCTGAATTTGTTGATAATGAACAAACCCCTTGATGAAAAAGGGGTTTGTTTTTTTGCACTGGATCTGTGTAAATTCTAGAGCGATATTGCTATAATGAATAGCGGAATACAGCAGTGTTTTTCGTTTCAAAATATAGAAGTATACTTCTGTATTGAAAAATGGAACCTTTGAGTATGTTTAGCGTAATTGCACGTATTTGTGATATGATTATATGATGTGACAGCGCTGAAAGGGGAAGAACGATGATCTATTTTGATAATAGTGCGACGACGAAACCATATCCAGAAGTCCTTCAATCTTACGTAACGGTTGCAGGAAAATATTTTGGGAATCCTTCTTCTATTCATTCGCTCGGGGGAGAAGCGGAGCGTTTATTAACACAATCGAGAACGATTGCAGCAGGGCTTCTTCATGTTAAGCCTTCCGAGATTATTTTCACATCGGGTGGAACGGAAGGGAATAACCTTGCGATTAAAGGAATAGCGATGAAGAATCGCTCTCGTGGTAAGCATATTATTACAACAAATATTGAACACGCGTCTGTGTTTGAAGCATATAAACAATTAGAAGGGCTCGGCTTTGATGTTACCTATTTACCTGTAAACGAACATGGTATTGTATCAGTAGAAAATGTAAAACGAGCGCTTCGTGAGGATACAATCCTTGTTTCAATGATCCATGTGAATAATGAAACAGGGGCGATTCAATCTGTTTCTGAAGTTGGTGAATTGCTAGCGAACTATCCAAAAATAAGATTCCATGTGGATCATGTACAAGGAATTGGAAAAGTACCACTTGATTTATATGCTTCTCATATTGATCTTTGTTCGATATCTGGACATAAATTTCATAGCGTAAAGGGAACAGGACTTTTATATGTACGCGATGGTGTAAGATTAGATCCGATTTTATCAGGTGGTCAGCAGGAGCTGCGTTATCGCTCGGGTACAGAGAACCTACCTGGTATTGTCGCGATGGTAAAGGCACTACGTATGACAATGGAACATATGAGAGAAAAGAGTGACCACTTACAGAAATTGCAAGCAGAACTCGTACGTTTCTTAGAGGGAATGGAAGATGTAACAATTAATACATCGCTTGCGTATGCTGCGCCGCATATTTTAAATGTATCATTCGTTGGGTTGAAACCAGAAGTAGTGGTTCATGCTCTAGAAGAACGTGACGTATATGTATCAACCAAATCAGCTTGTTCCTCAAAAGCAAATGAAGTGAGTCGTGTGTTAGTATCAATGGGAATACCGCATGCTGCCGCAGCGAGTGCGATTCGCATTAGTTTAGCACCTGAAAATACGATGGAAGAAGTAACACAATTTGAAGAAATTATAAAAGAAACATTGCCAAAATTATATGAAGTGATGAGGTAAAGAAATATGATGACATATGAATATATTTTAGTTCGTTATGGAGAAATGACGACAAAAGGAAAAAACCGTTCTAAGTTTGTAAACACGTTAAAAGATAACGTTAAATTTAAATTGAAGAAATTCCCAAATATCAAAATCGATGCAACACACGACCGCATGTACATTCAGTTAAATGGTGAAGATCATGAGGCGATTGCAGAGAGATTGAAAGATGTATTTGGTATTCATAAGTTTAACTTAGCAATGAAAGTACCGTCAGAATTAGAAGACATTAAAAAAGGAGCGCTTGCTGCTTTCTTACAAGTAAAAGGCGATGTTAAAACATTTAAAATTACAGTACACCGTTCTTATAAACACTTCCCGATGCAGACGATGGAGTTGCTTCCGGAGATTGGCGGCTATATTTTAGATAATACAGAAGACATTACAGTAGATGTTCATAATCCAGATGTAAATGTTCGTGTAGAAATTCGCAGCGGTTATAGCTATATTATGTGTGATGAGCGCATGGGAGCTGGCGGATTACCAGTTGGCGTTGGCGGAAAAGTAATGGTACTTCTTTCTGGTGGGATCGATAGCCCAGTAGCTGCTTTCTTAACAATGAAGCGCGGTGTATCAGTGGAGGCAGTTCACTTCCATAGTCCGCCATTCACAAGTGAGCGTGCGAAGCAAAAAGTAATTGATTTAGCACAAGAGTTAACAAAGTATTGTAAACGTGTGACGCTTCACCTTGTTCCGTTTACTGAAGTGCAAAAAACAATTAATAAGGAAATTCCATCTAGTTATTCTATGACAGTTATGCGCCGTATGATGATGCGTATTACAGAACGTATTGCAGAGGAGCGTAATGCACTTGCGATAACAACGGGTGAAAGTCTTGGACAAGTAGCGAGCCAAACGTTAGATAGTATGCATACGATTAATGAGGTTACAAACTATCCAGTAATTCGCCCGCTTATTACGATGGATAAACTAGAAATTATTAAAGTTGCAAATGCAATTGGAACATATGATATTTCGATTCGTCCGTATGAAGACTGCTGTACAGTATTCACACCAGCAAGTCCATCGACAAAACCGAAGCGTGAAAAAGCAAATCGCTTTGAATCAAAATATGACTTTACACCACTTATTGAAGAAGCTGTTGCTAATACAGAAAAGATGGTATTACAAACAGTAGAAGTGAGTGAAGAAGAACAATTTGAAGATCTTTTCTAAAACCATAAATTACCATCATTAGATATGTATGAAGTCCTATGGTTTATCACACTCTATACTCACAAGGAGGTGATACCATATGGCAAGCACAAACAAATTAGCAGTGTCTGGTGCTCAAGCAGCATTAGATCAAATGAAATACGAAATCGCTCAAGAGTTTGGTGTTCAACTTGGAGCTGATTCAACATCTCGCGCTAACGGATCTGTTGGTGGCGAAATTACAAAACGTCTAGTTTCACTAGCTGAACAACAATTAGGCGGTTTCCATAAATAATTCCATATATGATGGCTTAGAAGGAGCGGGTTTCTCGCTCCTTCTTTTTTATGTCGACAGATCACTAAAAAATTTGTCAAAAGAAGTAGGTTTAAAATTTACTGAAAATTCTTTATTATATAAGGGAGGCGTAGATAAAGGAGGATGAGATTATGAATAGAGAAGAATTGTTAGCACCAATGTCTTATAACTTAGTTGCGGAGATAGAAAAATATACAAATGAAAAAGAGAAGCTGGCTTTAATTTGGCAAGATGACGAAGGGAATAGACGAGAGGTTACATACCTTGAATTAATACAAGGTGCGAATAAAATTGGAAACGCTTTTATAAAGAGTGGTTTGCAAAAAGGGGATAAGCTTCTCATTATGATGCCACGCTTAATTGAGGCGTATATGACGTACATTGCGGCAATTAAAGCAGGGTTTGTGGTCATTCCAAGTTCAGAAATGCTTCGAAAAAAAGATATTGAATATCGTTTGCGGCATGGAGAAGTAAAGGCAATTGTCAGTTATGAACCGTATATCGAACAATTTGAAGATGTAGAGATGATGGAGTCCCTTCGAAAATTTGTACTGAGCGAGCAGTCAGTAGATGGTTGGATTAATTTAAAAGATGCGTTAGAAACAGAAAGTGATGAATTAGAAATCGCAAAGACAGACCGAGAAGATATGGTCTTTTTATCCTATACATCAGGGACGACAGGGAATCCAAAGGGCGTTGTACATACACACGCTTGGGCATATGCACATTTGCGTACAAGCGCTCCGAATTGGCTTGGAATAGAGGAGAATGATGTTGTATGGGCAACAGCAAGTCCAGGATGGCAAAAATGGATTTGGAGCCCGTTTTTAGCAACACTCGGTTCAGGCGCAACAGGATTTGTATATCACGGTAAATTCGAACCGAAAACATATTTGCAATTATTAGATGATAATAAAGTGAATGTGCTTTGCTGTACGCCGACAGAATATCGTTTAATGGCAAAAGTAGAGAACTTACAGCAATATAATTTAACAGCTTTACATAGTGCTGTATCTGCAGGAGAGCCACTGAACCGAGAGGTAATAGAAACATTTCAAAATCATTTTAACGTTACAGTCAGGGATGGGTATGGACAAACAGAAAATACGTTGCTCGTTGGCGTTATGAAAGGAATGGAAATTAAGCCAGGATCAATGGGAAAACCGACGCCAGGTAATCATGTAGATATTGTAAATGAAGAAGGACAACCTGTATCTGTAGGAGAAGTCGGTGATATTGCTGTTCATATTGAAACGCCAGCACTTTTTAAACAATATTATAAAGATGATGAGCGGACAGCAATGCAATTTCGCGGTGATTATTATATTACAGGTGATAAAGCGAAAAAAGACGAAGAAGGCTATTTTTGGTTCGAGGGGCGCGGGGATGATATTATCATTAGCTCTGGCTATACAATTGGACCATTTGAAGTTGAAGATGCACTTGTGAAACATCCGTATGTAAGAGAGTGTGCTGTTGTGGCAAGTCCAGATGAAATTCGCGGAAGTGTCGTAAAGGCATTTATCGTTTTAAGAGAAAATGTACAAGAAAAAGAAGACACACTGATTCCTTTACTTCAAGAACATGTTAAAGAATTAACAGCACCATATAAATACCCTCGCAAAATTGAATTTATAGACGAACTACCAAAAACAATTTCCGGAAAAATTAGACGCGTCGAACTTAGAAAACAAGAAATGGGATTAGGGATAAAGTAAGAAAAAATGAAATTAGATTGTTGCAAGTACATGTAAGATTATGATATTATTTATAGGAACGTACGTTCTATTTATGGTGTGAAATGACTACTAAAAAATTGGAAAAAGAGGTGCCTTTTATGATTTTAGGTATTAATCCGTATTTAGTTTTGGATGGTAATGGACAAGAAGCAGTAAAGTTTTATGAGCATGCATTGGATGCAAAAGTTGAAGTCATTCAGACTTTTGGAGAAATGCCTGAAAATCCAGAATTCACTGTTCCAGATGAAGTGAAAGACCGCGTTTTACATGCACATTTAAAAGTCGGTAATACGGACCTTATGATTTCTGATACATTCCCAGGACAACCGTACCAAATTGGATCACAAGTAACTGTAGCTATTAGAATAAGTGATGCAGAAAAAGCAAAAGAAGTATTTGAGAAATTACAAGATGGCGGTCAAGTAATCATGCCAATCCAAGAAACTTTCTGGAGCCCAGCGTATGGGCAAGTAAAAGATAAATTTAATGTAGAATGGCAAGTTTCAACAGTTCCAGCTGATCATAATTAATTTTTGGAAAAGCACCATGTTACGTAAAGTGGTGCTTTTTTTCTACGTTTTAATTTCGTAGACTAAAAAGAAAAGGGGATGAGAAGATGGGAGAGATTTGGCACGGCGGAAATATTTACACGATGAAGGAAGAGAATGAGAAAGTAGAAGCTGTTTATATAGAAGATGGGATGATTATAGGTGTAGGGGATAAAAAGGGCTTAGAGAGTCGTTATCAGCCTGAGAAGATACACAATTTAGAAGGAAGAACGCTGATACCAGGTCTTGTTGATAGCCATATGCATCTTATTGGGCATGGAGAACGACTGCTCCGTTTAGACTTATCCGCTTGTACGTCTTATAAGGAAATGATTGAGCTTGTAGCTGAACGAGTGAAAGAAACAAGATTAGGTACATGGATTATTGGCGAAGGCTGGAATGAAAATAATTTCACAGATACCAAAAGCGTCCACGTTCGTGATTTAGATGCCATTTCTAAGGAGCATCCCATTTTATTAAAGCGTGTTTGTCGTCATGTGACATGGGTGAATTCTTACATACTCGAAAAAGCAAATATAACAGCGGAAACGTCAGACCCAAAAGGTGGAAAGATTGGGCGTGGAGTATCCGGAGAACTAACAGGCCTGTTGTATGAACAAGCGCAAGAATTAATTAAGCATGTCCAGCCGGAAATTGATGAAGCTTATTTGCAAAGAGCGCTACAAACAGCCATTCAAGATTGCTGGAAATATGGATTAGTAGGTGGGCATACAGAAGACTTAAATTATTACGGTGGTTTTCAAAAAACGTATAATGCATTTTTACACGTAATAAAGGAAATGCCTTTTAAAGCACATTTACTCGTTCATCATGAAGTGGCAGATGAACGAAAAGAATATGAAAATGAGCATTATATTGAATTTGGAGCGATGAAGATTTTTTCTGATGGTTCTTTTGGCGGACGAACAGCACTATTAAGCGAGCCATATGAAGATGCGAAGGAAACAAATGGAGTAGCTATTTTTTCTCGTGAAGAGCTCGCGGGATTAGTGAAGAAAGCACGTAATTTACGGATGCCAGTTGCGATTCATACAATCGGTGATTTATCCCTTGAATATGTAATTGATGCACTGGAGTTATATCCTCCGGCAGAGGGACTGCGTGATCGTATTATTCATTGTCAGCTTGCTCGTGAAGAGTTAATACAGCGGATGAAGCATTTGCAAGCTATTATTGATATTCAGCCTGTATTTGTCTCATCTGATTTTCCCTCAGTCATTGAAAAGTTAGGGGAGCATCGTCTTCAGTATGCCTATGCATGGAAAACATTACTCGGCGTGGGATTACATTGTTGCGGTGGATCAGACGCGCCAATTGAACAAGTAAATCCGTTTTCAGGAATCTATAGTGCAGTCACGCGGCGAAGTTTTATTGATGGAACATGTTACATACCTGAAGAGAGATTAACGGTATATGAAGCAGTTTCCTTATTTACGGCTGGAAGTGCTTATGCGATTGGTAAGGAAAATAAGCGTGGTAAAATTGTTAAAGGATATGAAGCAGATTTTACTATCATGGACCGTGACATATTTGAAGTTGAAGCAGAGGAAATAAAGGATATTCAAGTTAATGTAACTATAATAGATGGTCGAATTGTATATCAGAAATAATATTGGTGTTTCGACACAAGATATGAATGTTTCTGCAAAAAAACGACATGTGAATCATGAAAAAAGAGTGCTGGGAAACCTCTCAGCACTCTTTTTTCTATAAAAACGTTCTCTGTACTTTTTCCCAGAACGAATTATTTTTAAGTTTTACTGTTTTAATTTGTTTATCACTTAAGCGAACAACTGCTTTTTCAACTTGTTTAATGCTAAGCGCTTCGTTATCCATTCCCATAACAGGATAATCATTACCGTCCGGAGTAAGCTTTAATGTTAATGTTCGTTCATGATTTAAGATGAACGGTGATCCAAGTGTACGGTATGTGTTGTTATTTAAAGAAGCAAGTTCGCTTATTTGGAAGCATGGAATTAATGGGTCAACAACTGCACCATGCAATGACTTATTATAAGCTGTACTTCCTGTCGGTGTAGAAATAACTAGACCGTCTCCTCTAAATGTCTCGAAATATAAATCATCAACATGCACATCCACTACAAATGTTTTAATGATACTAGAGCGTAAAGAAAACTCATTTAAACAATGGAAAGATGTATCTTGATCAACATCTATTTGGATTGTTGGATATTTTCGCACTTCAATTTCATTTTGTGTAATTTCTTGAAGGGCTGTATCGACATGGTCAATATGGAAATCACAGTAGAAAGAAATTTCATCTTTCGTAGAAACTCCTGCATATAAGCAATCTTCCCTGAAGCCTGTTTTACGAACGGCTTGTAAGAAGGTGCCGTCATCTCCAACACTGACGATAGCGTTTGCATTTTTTGGATGATCTAATATGGTAAATCCATTGTCCTCTAAAATACGATATATTGGCTTCATTTTTTCGACAAGCGTAGCTTTGTCATCACCATAAAAGAAAAATAAATTGCGACGATCTGCCATTGTGTATCCCTCCATTGCAGTCAAATTTAGCGTTGTGCTCCATTAGAAAAAATTCTGATGGTATGCTCAAATAATATATTTCGATATAAAATGTCAAAATCCCTCTTTATTTTTAGAAAAATTCCTATATTCAATTTCATTGCGGATTGTTTAATCCTGTTTGAACCTGTCGATAATGGATATGGAGTGAAAGGATGGTACGTATGAAATGGCTTGTAATTGGAATTGGCATTTTTCTCTTGCTCATTTTATTTATACTATTGTCGAAACTATCGCTTAAAGTGACGTTTTTATATTCAGAAATGGAGAAACAATGTTTATTTCAAGTGAAAATATGGATGATTGGATATACATTTGATGTGCTGGAAAGAATTGAAAAACAGCAAAAAAAGACTGGACAAAAAATCGAAAAGGCAGAGAAAGATGGGGGTATGGAAAATAAAATCATGGCGCAGCTTGATAGCATCGGGGAACTGATAAAAAAGCTTCAAGAGATCCATACTATTATTAAAGGTTTTCTTAAAAAAGTGAAAATCAATAGCTGGAAATGGCATTCGCAAATTGGAACGGGTGATGCAGCTAGTACCGGAATTGTCACTGGATATGCATGGGGGATAAAAGGAATGGCAGCCGGGGTCTTGGGACAATATACGCATGTTATTGATATACCGGAATTTGAGATTACACCTGTGTTTCAAGGGAAGGGATTTGCATCGAAAGGTGAATTAACAGCCTCCTTTCGTATATATCGTGCCATAACAACAGGAGTGAAATTACTCTTGTTTATGAGAAAACAAAGATCTGGTATAACAGAAAAATCTGTACAAGCATAGGGGGATAAAATGGACCATCCAATTCAAGGTTTAATGACAACTGCAATGCAGCATTTAAAACAAATGACTGATGTAAATACAATTATTGGCGACCCAATTAAAGCAGCTGACGGAAGCGTCATTTTAACAGTTTCTAAAGTAAGTTTTGGGTTTGCTGCTGGTGGGAGCGAATTTGGAAAAATAGAGAGCTCTGGTCGTCATCCATTTGGAGGGGGGAGTGGTGGCGGTGTTTCAATTAACCCTGTCGCTTTTCTCGTTATAAATGGACAAGGCGTAAAAGTGTTACATTTAGATAAACAGACACATGTGATTGATAAGATCATTGAGTTAGCACCACAAGCTGTTGATAAAGTGAAGGAAATGATGGAGAAGCGAAAAGGCGATGAACCAGAATTTGAAATTTAACAGCGAAAAGAAGCTAATCGATTGATTAGCTTCTTTATTTTTTTTGTAAATAAAGCGATTTTGTTTGCATTCTGTATAGGGACAAACTATCATTTACAGTGTACATATTTTGTTTAAATAAGGGAGGATTTTCAAGTGGCAAACGTAACTTTTAAAGGTAACCCAATCACTTTAGTTGGAACAGAAGTTAAAGTTGGCGATCAAGCGCCAAACTTCCAAGTATTAGCAAATGACTTATCTCCAGTAAGTTTAGAAACATACAAAGGTGAAGTAAAATTAATTAGTGTTGTACCATCTATCGATACAGGTGTATGCGATGCACAAACTCGTCGTTTTAACCAAGATGCAGCTGGTATTGAGAACGCAAAAGTACTAACAATTAGTGTGGACTTACCATTCGCTCAAAAACGCTGGTGTGCAGCAAACGGCTTAGAAAACGTAGCAACACTTTCTGATCACCGTGACCTTTCATTCGGTGAAGCTTACGGCGTAGTAATGAAAGAGCTTCGTTTACTTGCTCGTGCAGTATTCGTAGTAGACAGCAACGACAAAGTAGTTTACGTAGAATACGTAAGTGAAGGTACGAGCCATCCAAATTATGAAGCAGCATTAGAAGCAGCAAAAGCTGCGAAGTAATGAAGACGATCTCTTATAGAGGTCGTTTTTTCTTGTCAGGCGTGTTGTATATTGTCGAACTGTCGATATATTTGAAAAAGCGTCGATATAATTTAGCGGTCTCATGACATAGAGGCTGCTTTTTCTTTTGGGAAAAAATTAGATTACCCCGCATTAACGGGCAGTAAATCTCCTACTTTAAGGTGCAGTAACACAAAGAAGCTAGTTGGGAGATAAACTGCCCGTAAATGCCCGATTGGTGAGGGCTAATAATCAGTGGGGATGAAGAAACCTCCCCACTGATTAAAGTTTCACTTTATGGTATGATATAAGTTATGTGTAATTGACAGAAGGAGGAGTGTATGTGAGTCAGACAGTAGAAACATTATTTTCTATTTTTGATTCTTCTACCGTAATTTTACGTAAAGAATTAGATGTAACATATTTAGAAGCGCTTGTGGAAACAGGGGATAACCTGTTTGAAGGAGCGGTTCTGCAAGAGGGATTATCTGAATCAACAATTGAACGGTTGAATCGTGAATATAGTAAGTTTAATGAAGAAAAATATAAAAGCGAGGAACTTCGCAAAGCATTTCAGCTTGCCATTTTAAAAGGAATGAAAGATGGCATACAAGCCAATCATGAAATGACGCCTGATGCAGTTGGGATGTTTATGAACTACTTGTTCCAGAAATTTATGAAGGGTCAAAAAGAAATCACGGTGTTAGATCCTGCTATTGGAACAGGAAACTTAATGACAACAATCTTTAATGGTGCTCAAGAAGGGACAACGATAAGTGGATTTGGTGTAGAAGTGGATGACTTACTCGTTAGACTTGCTTTAGTGAATGCAAATTTACAAAAGCAAGCAATTGAGTTCTTTAATCAAGATGGGTTAGCGCCGCTATATATTGATCCAGTTGATGTGGTTGTTTGTGATTTACCAATCGGGTTTTATCCAAACGAAATCGGTGCAAGTGAATATACTTTAAAAGCAGATGAAGGAATGTCTTATGCACACCATCTTTTTATTGAACAAAGTGTAAAACATACAAAAGAAGGTGGCTATTTATTCTTCTTAGTACCAAACTTCATCTTTGAAAGTGATCAAGCACCAAAACTACATGCTTTTATTAAAGAAACAAGCTATATTCAAGGATTATTACAGCTTCCTGTTTCCATGTTTAAAAACGAGAAAAATGCAAAAAGTATATTTGTTCTCCAAAAGAAAGGTCCAAATGTAGTGATGCCAAAACAAGCGTTATTAGTGGAATTACCTAAATTTTCCAATATGAAAGCAATGGAGAATATGATGGCTCAATTGAACAGTTGGTTTGCAACTCATAAATCGTAATGTGTGTAACAGAATTATTCTTAGATATAGTACAGTTTTGTATTGTGCGTAATAATTTTAAATATATACAAGATAAAACTGAATTTTTTTGAAATCTGTAATATATATTTTTTCTTGGTGTTACAATTTTTTCACTTGAAATATATGTCGTACGATGTTTAAATTAAATTCGTGAGTATAAAATTTACTGGGGATGAAACGTTTTCATCTTTGGTACATTTAATCAGATAAAATCGAGCGGTTTGTGGTCTTATCCACACAACTACCAAGAGAAAAAAGGGGCGAAAGACTAGATGTCAAAAATCATCGCGATTAATGCAGGAAGCTCTTCCTTGAAATTCCAATTATTTGAAATGCCAAGTGAAACAGTACTAACAAAAGGTTTAGTAGAACGTATCGGTTTAGAAGATAGTATCTTTACAATTACTGTGAACGGTGAAAAACAAACAGAAGTAACAAGTATACCAGATCATGGAGTAGCAGTTAATATATTACTTAACAAATTAACTGAAAACGGAATCGTAAAATCTCTTGATGAGATTAGCGGTATCGGTCACCGCGTTGTACACGGCGGTGAAAAATTTGATGATTCTGCTTTAATTACTGACGAAGTATTAGCGGAAATTGAAAATTTAAGCGAATTAGCACCACTTCATAATCCAGCACACGTTGTTGGTATTAAAGCGTTCCAAGCAGTACTTCCGAACGTACCAGCAGTTGCAGTATTCGATACAGCATTCCATCAAACAATGCCGGAAGAATCTTTCTTATACAGCTTACCATATGAATACTATGAGAAATACGGCATCCGTAAATACGGTTTCCATGGAACTTCTCATAAATATGTAACACAGCGTGCAGCTGAATTATTAGGTCGTCCACTTGAAAGCTTACGTTTACTTTCGTGCCACTTAGGTAACGGTGCAAGTATTGCAGCTGTAGAAGGTGGAAAATCTATTGATACTTCTATGGGCTTCACTCCACTTGCTGGTGTAACAATGGGTACACGTTCTGGTAACCTTGACCCTGCGTTAATTCCATACATCATGCAAAAAACAGGACAATCTGTAGAAGAAGTTCTGAACGTATTAAACAAGAAAAGTGGTATGCTAGGCCTTTCTGGATTCTCTAGTGACTTACGTGACATCGAACAAGCAGAAAAAGAAGGAAACCACCGTGCAGAAGTAGCGTTAGATGTATTCGTAGAGCGTATTCATAAATATATCGGTTCTTATGCAGCTCGTATGAAAGGTGTAGACGCAATCATCTTTACAGCTGGTATTGGAGAAAACAGTACTCTAATTCGTGAGCGTGTATTAGAAGGCCTTGAGTTTATGGGAGTATACTTCGATCCAAAACGTAACAACATTCATGGCGAAGAAGCATTCATCAGCTTCCCACACTCTCCAGTAAAAATTATCGTAATTCCAACTGACGAAGAAGTTATGATTGCTCGTGACGTATTACGTCTTGGAAACCTTGGTTAATATATGTAAAAAAGACGGGATCCTATAGGATTCCGTCTTTTCTTTTTGTGGCAACAAATTTCGTTAGTCCATTTGGATACAATACTTTTTCTTGATTCAGAAATGTTGTAATCGGAATCCACGTCGCATATGTATGGGGTTCTCCGTTTATAATAGGAATTGTTTTGATCTCATAAAGCGACGTATCTACAAAATGAAGAGAATACAATTGAATGATCTCATGGCCGATTTCTTCGTTTGCGTAAAAGATATTTTCAAGACATACTAAGTAAGTTGTAATTTCTACTTGTTCATTAAGTTCTTCCTTAAATTCACGAATCACTGTTTCATCTGATTTCTCTCCAAATTCAATAGAACCGCCGAGTGGTCTGTAATACGCTTCACTTTCCGTAAGATACTCTTGAACGAGAATTCGTTCGTTGTGAAGTACAATTCCAAATGCCTTTGCGCGTGGGTACATATAGTAACCTCCCATGTACTGGATAAATATAGTAACCTCCCATGTACTGGATAAATATATGTTTAGCTTATCAGATTTACAAAGAAAAACCGGAAATATGTTACAATAGAAAAAAATTGAGCGAGGTGGTTGTTACGATGCGATCAAAGCGAGAACAAGCCATTGTACAAGATATTAAAAATTGGGAAAGGAAATTATTAGAACAGGAGCCTACCGATTTTCAAAAGGTATTTGATAAGTGGTTGCATAGTACTGTTGCAAAGTTTCCTGAGAAAAAGCGAAAAGAGCTTTTTGCGAAAGTAGACGGATGGTTATTCCATCTCCATGCATTGATTCAAAGTTCACAATCACAGCTTGATGCAAGAAATCGTATTTTAGGAACAGCACGGTTGTTTGATGAATCGGTTGAACAGCTAGAAGAATTGAAAGCATTATCCATTGATCAATTAACATACATAGCAGAGCAGCAGACGGCGCGTCATCGTTTATATTCTTTCGTACAGGGAGGCACAACCGGAGTAGGTGGTTTGTTATTATTAACAGCTGACTTTCCTGTTATGATTGCATTAAATGTAAAGGCGGTTCAGCTTATTGCAACATCGTTTGGTCATGATGTGAACAAGCCTTATGAAATGATGCTCGCTTTAAAGGTATTCCATGCGGCATTGTTACCAACAAGGCTCCAGCAATATGCTTGGTATAACTTACTTCAAGAACTAGAACAAGAAGATTCGTTCTTTTATGAAGGGGAAGAAGAAGTATTAAAACCAGCTTCTACAGAAGTTGTGTTAAAACAAATTTTGAAGACTTTTTCTATTTATGCGCTTCGCCATAAACTATTTCAAGGCATTCCTGTGTTAGGAATTGCAATTGGTTCTACGGTGAATTATCGTTTAACACGGAATGTAACAGAGTTTGCAAACAGGTTTTATCAAGTGCGTTACATAGTAGAAAAAGAAAAAAGAGCATAAAAAAGCGAGAGGCCGGAGCCTTTCGCTTTTTAGTTTGTTGCATGTTGTTTTGACATTGGAATAGATACTGTTTTCTTTTCTTTTGCTGGATAATAAATTAAATCGAGCGTCTTTGCCTGTAGGGCAATTGAAAGAATAGTAAAAGCAATTTCTGTCCAAGTTAAATAATATAATGAAAGTGCAAGCACGATCGCATCAAAGACGAAGAAAATCTGACCAATTGTAAAGCGAGTTTTTTTACTTAGTACAATTGTTAAAATATCGTCACCGCCGGTTGCACCACCAAATCGCAATATAAAACCGAGTCCAATACCAGCTAGCACACCGCCCAATACTGCGGCTATCCATAAATGATTTGATAAATCTACCGTGAATGGAGAATAGTTTTCCATTAAAGAATAAAACACTCCGAATGAAATTGAACCCATAAATGAATAACCAACCATCTTTTTACCTAAAAATGTAGCGCATAGTAAAATGATCGGGATATCCATCAATACAGTTGAAATTGACGGTGAAATATCAAAAAAGTTTTGTATAAATAGCGCGATTCCTACAAAGCCACCTTCTGTTAAGTGGTTTTGAAAATGAATGTGATATAGTGCTGCAGATAGGATAAATGAACCGATTAAAACCATAAAAATTTCTTTAATAATTTGTCGACTTTGGATGTTCCTCATCGTTATTCCTTCTTTCCGTAGTTAGTAGTTCTTTTCGTCTTGTAAACTAACTACGAGCCTTATAGCTTTCAGTTAGTTTACATCAAACTAACTACGCTATATATCGCTGAAGAAATAACGAATAATCCTCTCGTCCATCAATTCTCCCTACTTTCGTTTTAGTTTAAGCCTAAAAACGACTAAACAAAACGTGGAGTAGGATTTGTTATTTAGCAATCCTGCCCTCTTCTTTGTTTTGTTTAGCAATGATCAATGCGACTTAAACAAAACGCTATGTGTAAGAAGAGTCTTTTCGTTGCCAAATTATCCTTCGGGCAATCATAATTTCCCCACTCTCGTATTTTTTTCGCTAGACTAAAGGATCTGAGCTGAAAAAGTACGCTACGTGTAAGATTCGTCAATTCGATGCCACATGCTCCTTCGAGCGATCATGATATCTAAATCCTTTCTGTAAAAGATTTTATATTATTATATCATACTTTCAAAAAATGTATGCGGATGGAAACCGACAATAACCGGAGAAAAACTACAGAATTTGTCGGTTTACAAGAAGCATGCTGTTATTCTTAAATGTTTTTGTAGGATAGTCCTAGTTGTTTAGAAATTGGAAAATGGTTCTAAGGGTTTGTCCAATAAGTGATGGAAAGAATCATTGAAGTTTAATCGTCCGTTTTTGGGGTATCATCTTTCTCTTTGAAGAAAGCATCCCAACTAATGACACTAAGAAGAGTTAAAATGATAATAAATAAAGCTTTCATAAGATTCTCCCTCCATTAGAGTAGTGTTTTTCTTACAAACTTTTTTCATTAGTATATGAAAAAGAGGACATGAAATGTGAATTTTTCACAAAAGTAAATCTTTATGAGATGATATTAATATAGATTGATGGGGGGGAAGAATATAGCATGTTCAAAGATATGTTTAAAAGAAAAGAATTGAAGTGTTCTGCTTGCCAGAGAAAGGTTCAATATGAAGAAGAACTTGTTGCTTTTATAAAGTTACCGAAAGAACGGAACTTGTTAGTTGGACCGTTTGATGTATGCTTGGCTAAATCAGCACAAGAAGTATATTGCAAAGCTTGTTATAAAGTGAAACTTTAATCAGTGGGAGGTTCTTCATCCCCCATTGATTATCAGCCCTCACCAATCGGGATTTTACGGGCAGTTCATCCCCCGCCTAACTTCTTTGCTTTTGCTGAATTTTGAGGTGGGGGTCTTACTGCCCGTTAATGCGGGATAAAAAATGAAATGAAACGTATTTCTCGTAAGCAGGAAGGATTTTTTGTAGCGATATCATATTTTAGTGGTTTTTCCTATATAACCCAATTATAATTGAAAACGTAATTTACTACAGGGGGTAATATCGTTCACAATGAAAAAAATTTTTTTGATTATCTCATCGTTACTATTAATTTTAACAGCTTGTAGTACAGATGGGTTTGTCTCATCTAACTATGAGCACATTGAAACAATGGAAAATGATTTAGGTGATAGTGCTCAGGTCTACACAGTGGAAAACAAAACTGTAAAAGAAGTGGCGCAAGAAATTATTGCTAATGAAAAGCCAAAGTATGTTTCGAAAGAAAGTGATACAGGAATGTTTATTCTGTATCCTCAAAGTTCCAATGAAGAATTTATCCAAATCACTCAGGATCCAATAAATTCAAATCATACAGTTGTTGAGGTAGCAAATGAAGATTTTGCTGAAAATAGTTATGATTTCTCTTTACTTGAAACAATGGGTGTATTAGGTGTTGCTGCTACGCTTTATGGTTGGAATAAAGCAGATTTTGATAATAAGAAAAAAAGAAGTGGTTACAGAGGATACGTAAGTGCTTTTAGCAATAATCCTGCTAATTTTCAAGAGGAAGAAGGCTCGAGTTCTTCAGGATCTGGCGGTAGAGGCTTTTCAGTGAACATTGAAAAAAAATCATCAGAGAGCGGCTCCATACGAAGCGGGAGTACAGTTCGTGGCGGTGGCCCAGGAACAGGGAAATAGGGGGATATGGTTTATGTTTAATGAAATTTTAGATGTACAAGAAGTATTACATACGCTTCTTTATTTTGTTGTTTTATTAGGTGTAACAATCATTTGTATGTTTATTTTTGAAATGATTACACCGTATAATGATCGGGAGCAGTTACTAAAAGGAAATAAAGCTGTTGCCATTCAGTTTTTTGGAAAAATAATAGGGATTACGTTAATTATGAAATCAGCTATTGCTACGAATGATTCTCTTCTTGGTGCGGCAATTTGGGGTGTTATTGGTTTTGTACTTATGCTAATTGGTTATTTTATCTTTGAGTTTCTCACTCCGCGCGTTCGTGTTGATAAAGAAATTGAAAGTGGAAATGTTGCGGTAGGAATTATCGCTGCAAGTATTTCCTTAGCAATAGCATTAATAACATCGGGAGCTATTTCGTAGAAGAACTTGCCAGCGCAGGTTCTTTTTTCTATGAAACAATGAAAATATATTTTATTCTGATTAAATGAAAAGAGTTTATCTCGTTTTATCGGACGGTAAGTATCTCACCTCAATATTCAGAGAGAGCGAGGAATATAGGTGGAAGATAACTGCCCGTTAAAGCCTGATTGGAGCGGACTTTCCATCAGCGGGGCCTTCACTGGTGGAAGTTCTACTTTATTAAAGGAGTGCAGGTATGACAGAAAAGGAAAAATCGATTCAGAAAAGAAGAATCTTCACTTCATCAGGGATTGTATCAATTTGTGGCATTGTATATCAGGTTTTATATGGAGCGGCAGGTGGATATTTGTTTGGGGATTCTACGCTTTTTTATTGTTTAACGATAGGGCTCTTTTTAAGTGGCATGGGTATTGGAGCGATGCATAGTGAAAAATTTCATCGTCACTTATTATCGACGTTTATTGTAACAGAATACCTTATTGCCATTATTGGTGGATTTTCTATTTTTATGGTTTTCTTTATGCAAGCTCACTTTGGTGACGGGACAGCTAAAATTATCTTATATTCCATTATTGTTGTCACAGGTTATTTAACTGGTTTAGAATTACCGCTTTTAATTCGGAAATCAGAAGAAATTAATGCTGATTTAAAGGAATCTACTGCAAAAGTGCTTTTCTTTGATTATGCGGGCAGTTTAATCGGAACCGTGACGTTTGCTTTATTATTGAGACCAATGTTAGGTCTTATTAAGACAGCCTTTTTCATTGCGCTCATCAATATCCTTGTTGCGGTATGGTTAAGCTTTGTCTTTAAAAAAGAAATGAATCATGTTTACTTACGAGTTACTGGCATGATTTTAACGATTATAATAGCACTTGGTTTTCTGTTTGGAGAAAGATATGCGTATACATTAGAAAATAAGTTATATCGAGATCCGGTTGTATTAAAAAAGCAAACAAAATATCAAAAAATTATTATGACGAAAGGCCCTGGAGATGTACGGTTATACCAAAACGGACAGCTGCAATTCTCAGAGGCTGATGAACATAGATACCATGAAGCTTTAGTACATATTCCGATGTCTCTCGCTCCTAAAAAACAAAATGTTTTAGTATTAGGCGGGGGAGATGGTTTAGCGACGAGAGAGATTTTAAAATACAAAGAGGTAAAAAGAATTACTTTAGTTGATTTAGATCCAGAGATGATTAAGCTAGCTAAAGAAAATCCTCATTTACTACGATTAAATCAAAATTCATTTCGTTCTAGCAAAATGAATTTTGTTAATGATGATGCATTCAACTTTTTAAAACAAACGAATGATTTTTATGATGTAATCATCATTGATTTACCCGATCCCAATAATGAGGCACTGAATAAACTTTACACATGGGAATTTTACAGTCTTGTTAGAAATCATTTATCTCAGGAAGGATTTGTTTCCATCCAATCTACGTCACCAGTATTTGCAACAGAAGCTTTTTGGACAATTAGTAAGACAGTAAAATCTACAGGACTATATGCAAAAAATTATCATTTAGATATCCCTTCATTTGGAAATTGGGGATTTACAATTGCGTCTAGAGAACAATTTAAAATAAATAGTATGAAGCTTACTGTAGATACGGAATATTTGGCAGAAGAAATGATTCCATCTCTATTTCAATTTGGGAAAGATGAAGATGAGATAATCACAAAGAATGGGGAGGTAATTGAATTACCGGTTAACCGTTTGAATGAGCCCAATTTATTAGACCTATATGAAAAGGGATGGAATTACTATTAAAAAAGCATCTATTTGTAGATGCTTTTTTATTTGGCTTATTATTGATGCGCTTTCCCCTCAGATACATTTTGAGTAAGGCGATACCAAAGCCATAAATCGTTAATGATGGAGGCGAGATCAGCAATTTCAGAATTGAGGCTACAGGAAATTTCAAAGTTTTCTTCGTTATTTAAACGATGTTGTTTTTGATTAATATGATATTCAAGTTTTTTTATACGATCAGGTATTTTTCCGCGAATTTGTTCCCACTTTAATAAAATAGCATGCTGCATTTTTTCAGGGATATCTTCCCATTCTTCTTGTAGTTCAGGTACTTCTATTCCTAGGTGTTCATCGTATATAAAATATTGTTCCATATAGACACCCCCATTTTCTGTTTCCATTGTACCGAAAAAAAGAAAGAAGTTCGACGGAATTGTTAGAATTTTTTTTGCTAATATCCCTTGATTCATTTTGTAAAAGGTGTTAAAGTTTGAATTAATATTAACAATAATGAATATTTATTCTTTAGGGGGATATGAAAATGGAGAAGAAAAAAGTTGTTCTAGCATATTCCGGAGGTCTTGATACTTCCGTTGCAATTAAATGGTTACAAGAGAAAAATTATGATATCATTGCACTTTGTTTAGATTTAGGGGAAGGTAAAGATTTAGAGTTTGTAAAAGAAAAAGCACTTTCAGTAGGTGCAATTAAATCTTATATGATTGATGTGCAAGAAGAATTTGCGAATGAATATGCATTGATGGCTCTGCAAGGTCATACGTTATACGAAGGAAAATATCCACTTGTTTCGGCATTATCGCGTCCATTAATTGCAAAAAAACTAGTAGAAATTGCGGAGCAAGAAGGAGCAAGTGCTGTTGCACATGGATGTACAGGAAAAGGGAACGACCAAGTTCGTTTTGAAGTTTCTATTCAAGCATTAAATCCGTATTTAGAAGTGATTGCGCCGGTACGTGAATGGAAATGGTCACGTGAAGAAGAAATTGCGTATGCAAAAGAAAATGATGTACCAATTCCAATCAATTTAGATAGTCCGTTTTCCATTGACCAAAACTTATGGGGACGTAGTAATGAATGTGGAATTTTAGAAGATCCATGGGCAGCACCTCCAGAAGATGCATATGAAATGACATTAGCATTAGAAGATACACCGAATAAACCAGAGTTTGTGGAAATTGGATTTGAATCAGGGGTACCAACAACATTAAACGGCACTTCTTATTCACTTTCAGAACTTATCAAAACGTTAAATTCGCTTGCTGGAAAACACGGTGTTGGACGTATCGACCATGTAGAAAATCGTCTTGTTGGGATTAAATCACGTGAAGTGTATGAATGCCCAGCGGCAATGACATTACTTACAGCGCATAAAGAATTAGAAGATTTAACACTTGTAAAAGAAGTCGCTCATTTTAAACCGATGATTGAACAAAAATTAACAGAATTAATTTATAACGGTTTATGGTTCTCACCTTTAAAACAAGCACTTGCTGCTTTCTTACAAGAAACACAAAAATCCGTAACAGGCACAGTACGTGTGAAATTGTTTAAAGGTCATGCAATTGTAGAAGGACGTAAATCAGAATACTCTCTATATGATGAAAAATTAGCGACATATACAGTGGATGATGAATTTAACCATGATGCAGCAGTTGGCTTTATTTCTTTATTTGGTCTTCCAACAAAAGTATACAGCCAAGTGAATCAAAAGAAGGTGAAAGCGTGAGCAAACTTTGGGGAGGTCGCTTTACAGCAGAAGCAGAAGAATGGGTCGAGGAGTTTGGAGCTTCCATCTCCTTTGACCAGCAATTAGCGAATCAAGATATTGAAGGTAGTATTGCGCATATTACGATGCTGGCGAAACAGGGAATTGTAACAAAAGAAGAAGCAGAGAAAATAAAAGAAGGTTTACAACATTTACTAGATGAAGCAAAAGAAAATAAGCTTGCGTTTTCTGTCCAAGCTGAGGATATTCATTTAAATATTGAAAAGATGTTAATTGAAAAAATCGGTGAAGTAGGAGGCAAGCTTCATACAGGCCGAAGTCGTAACGATCAAGTTGCTACAGATATGCACTTATATTTAAAGGAAAAAGTGCAGGCCATCATAAAGGCTGCGAAGAAGTTGCAGAAGGTTCTTGTTCATCAAGCAGAAGAGAATATTGAAACGATTATGCCGGGATATACACATTTACAACGTGCACAGCCAATTTCGTTCGCTCATCATGTACTTGCATATTTTTGGATGTTAGAGCGCGATGTAAATCGTTATGAGGATTCACTGGGGCGTATTAATATTTCTCCGCTTGGCGCAGGTGCTCTTGCAGGGACGACATTTCCGATTGACCGTGCGTATAGTGCGGAGCTTCTCGGCTTTGAAGGAATCTATGAAAATAGCTTAGATGCGGTAAGTGACCGTGATTTCATATTAGAGTTTCTTAGCAATTCATCCATATTAATGATGCATTTATCTCGCTTTTGTGAAGAACTCATTTTATGGAGCAGTCAGGAGTTTCAATTTATTGAAATGAGCGATCAATATGCAACAGGAAGCAGCATTATGCCGCAAAAGAAAAATCCTGATATGGCTGAACTTATTCGTGGTAAAACAGGAAGAGTATACGGCAACCTATTTAGTTTATTAACGGTAATGAAAGGTTTACCGCTTGCTTATAATAAAGATTTGCAAGAGGATAAAGAAGGAATGTTTGATACGGTGAAGACAGTGGAAGGCTGCCTGCACATTATGGCTGGTATGCTAGAAACAATGACTGTAAATAAAGAAAAAATGGGGCAAGCCGTGAAACAAGACTTCTCTAATGCAACAGAAATTGCTGATTACTTAGCAAGCAAAGGGCTTCCATTCCGTCAGGCACATGAAATTGTCGGAAAGCTTGTTCTTCATTGCACACAAAAAGGAATTTATTTATTAGATGTACCGCTAGAAACATATCAAGAGATGAGTCCGTTATTTGAAGAGGATTTATATGAAGTTCTTTCTTCTTATGCAGCAGTGAAACGTCGTAATAGTGCAGGTGGGACAGGGTTCGAACAAATTCAAAAAGCGCTGGAAAAAGCGAAGGTGCTAGTGGGAGAGACCGTGAATTTATAAGGATGAGAGGATACTAAGTTCCATACAGGAGCCAAGTATCCTCTTTTTTATTATGAGAAAAAATAATAAGTGTGTTAAAGGAAAAAGGAGTTTCGTAATCTTAGGTTGAAATTTGGATAGATGGAAAATTTAGTAATACAAGGAGCGTCCATTATGCCAACTTATTAAAGAGTTTACTTCAAAGGAAATTCAAAAAGAATAGAGAGGTAATACTCTATGTTATCTATAAAAGATATTGAATTACAGATAGAAGAACAAGTGCAGAATAAAGCAGTGCCAGGGTTTGCGCTATCAATCATAAATGAAACGGAAATTTTGTATGAAAAGGCATTCGGTTTCATGAACTGGGAAGAATCGAATCAGACGATTACGACCGACACATTGTTTCGTATTGGATCAGTTAGTAAAAGTTTAACGGGGACTTTAATAATGAAGCTCGTAGAAGAGGGGATTTTAGATTTAGATGTTCCAATTTGTACGTATATAGAAGAGTTTACCTTGCAGAATCAAGAGTACGCTCGCACCATAACTCTTCGTATGTTGCTAAGCCATACGGCGGGTTTACCTGATGGAGGAGATATAGAAGGACCTCGTGATCAGGCAGGATGGATATCTTATATAGAGGAAATTGTTCCGAATTTGAAACTAGTAACTCCACCTGGCGTCCTATATTCATATGGTAATCATGCTTATAATCTTGCGGGATATGTAGCTCAATCTGTGTGTGAAAAGCCGTTTGCAGAGCTAATGAAGGAATATGTATTTGATCCACTTGGAATGACCAGAACAATGTATGATCCGCTTGAAGCGATGACGTATCCTCTTGCTTTAGCTCATGAAAAAACAGAACAAGGCGATTGGAAGGTGCAACATAAGTTTGCGGAAAATGTAACAAATTATCCTTCCTTTTTTGGAATGTCCACTATAACAGATTTATCTCGTTTTGCTATGATGCATCTGAATAAAGGAGTTTTAAATGGAAAGACATTTTTAAATCGAGAAATAATAGAAGAAATGCATAAGAAGCAAGTCGATAACTACACTTTAAACGAGTTTGGTAGTTGTTTAGGCTTGATAGCTGAGAAAGAGCGCGGCATTGAAATGCTTTGGCATAGCGGAGCGATAAGCACTTATAAATGCTTTTTCGTGCTGTTCCCAGAGAAAAAGCTAGGATTTGTGACGATGGCGACGCAGGATTATGGGTGGAAAGTCATAGAAATGCTAATGGACAAATTCATAGGACCAATTGACGAACCTAAACTAAATCCTGTTCAAGTCGATTCAGTTTGCTGGAGAAACTATGAGGGGAATTATTTAGGTGCTAAAAGAGGATTTGTCAGTATAACAATTGAAGATGCTTCTCTTATGATGGAGTGGAATGGAGAGAAGCTAAGACTAGACCCTATTCGAAAGGAGTTCTATGTAGCACGTAATGAAGGAGAGACTATATCGGTAGGGTTTCGAGTAATAGATGAAGAAACAAAGTATGTTGTTGTAAATGGAAGTCCTTGTAAATGCACAAAATTGAAAAGAAAACATGTTCAAGCAGAAAAATGGAAGAAATATGAGGGGGTATATTCAGGAGGCATATTTGAGTTTAGCTTCTTAACAAAAGAAGATAAACCAGTGTTTGTAGATGAAGATCAGTACTATCCTTGTTTCCCTATCACCTCTTCCATATTTTATGCAGGAGAATACGGACTTCTTCGGTTTACAAAGAATTTAGATGAAACTTCAGTCTTATCTATTCAAGATGCCTGGCATTTGGAATATGTAGGAGAAGAAGTAAAGATAAAGTGAAACTTAAACTTAAATCAGTGGGGGATTCAGCCCTCACTGATTTAGTGCTTTTACACTTCTATACTACGTGCATGCATCGTTTTATAGATATTTTCAATGATTAAAAAATGATGGTTCTCATGTATCGCTAAAAGTTGAATGGCTTGAATTAGGTTTGGATACTTAGCGATTGGATCCAAAAATACAATGTGCCCCGCGATATTTTCTTCTATATTCTGAACGCATACTTCGATTGCATTTGTTTCGTTTACTAGCAATCGTTCTAGTTCTTTACCATCCATAGAATAATAGATTTTTTTTGATGGTACTAGAATCCAAGGAGCCTTCATTCCTTTACCGTTTTTTTCTTTGTATTCTGCATAGATGTCATGTATTTCAGTTGCAAACGGGGCATTTCTTCTGATCTTGGCATAGGGAAGAAGTGTCAAAGAAAACTTAATTGCAACTTTTAGCATTTTTGTAATTAAGTACAGGTGGTAGAGATGTTCCCCAATCGACCATTTCCCATTTTCATTTCGATGCCATAGTTCTTCTTGCGGAAGTGATTGTAGTTTAGGGAGAAATTGAGATCTTTGCTGATGTAATGTATGGAAATGTTTTGCGATACTTTCAGATTTCATTTATTAGACTCCTCCATTCTATTACGCGCCAAATCTTCAAGCGTATGAAAGGTGATGCTTCAGCGATACGGTGAGATGAATTTATGTATTCATTCTGATTTTCCTAATTATACCATTAGTGTGACTGTTTTGTGTTTCAGGAGGGGGAATTAATGCTAAAACAACTCTTCATATGAGGTCGTATATTTGAAAATCTACGTTAACCGTACCGACATAGGAGTAAGAAAAAGGAGAGCGCATGATACGATGTACTCTCCTTTTATTTTTTAGAAAACATGTTCATATAAAGCTGGCTTGTCAATCTGGAAATACTATGGCAGTATATAAGGAACATCCCTATTTCTTGTGAATTTCAATTTCGTAATTGTTATGTTTACGAGGATATAAGAAAGGGAATTGAAAGTAATTTTTATAATGGAGGAAATAAAAAAGTATGCAAAACTTACCAAACTGCCCGAAATGTAATTCAGAATATACTTATGAAGATGGAAGTCTTTTTGTTTGTCCAGAGTGTGCTCATGAGTGGGCTTTAGAATCAGAAACTGAAAACAGTGAAGGTAAAAAGGTTGTTAAAGATGCAAATGGAAATATTTTAAATGATGGTGATGCTGTAACAGTAATCAAAGACCTGAAAGTAAAAGGAACTTCATCAGTTATAAAAATAGGTACAAAAGTAAAAAGTATCCGTTTAGTTGATGGAGATCATGATATTGATTGCAAAATTGACGGTTTTGGAGCTATGAAATTAAAATCTGAATTTGTTAAAAAGGCATAAAGATAATCATATAAAAGTGATTGAAAAGACGTTCAGTAAGGTGATTTTGTCACGTAATGAATGTCTTTTTATTATGAAAAAAGAGGATATACGTTTGTATATCCTCTAATAAGTGTAATGTTATGTCATTTTTCCTTATTCATATTTATGTCTGTTTTCTGTAATACGAATATACTCAATATCCATCAAATCACGGAGGAGTGCACCATGGCTCAGCTCAACGCCATGTTTTTCTTTAAAATGCGAACAGATCGTATCGAGCATTTCCAGCTCTTCATCATTTACATCTAAAATAATTCGTTCGTGATCTCCCATGTAGTAGCCCTCGTTTCGTTTTTTCTTAGCGTAACCGAAATTTCCTTATTGTATAACAATACCTGTATTTTATATGTTAACATTTCGTTATTAGGACATTAAAAAAGAAGGGAAGATGAAGTTGTTTTATAGGTTTGTTATTATTTTATATACGGCTATTATACTTAAATATGCTTTTCCTGCCATTGTTACTTTACAATATATAAAACCTACGTATATCGCCCTATTTATTTTTTGTATACTTGTAATGGATTGTTGTATTTCACTCTGGATATATAGAAAAAAGCAGAAACAAAATGAACAAGAGAGGCAACGGACAAAGCGAAAAAAAACGTTTTGGATGATGACATATGTTTTTGTTTTTCCAATAGTCCTGAGTTTTGTAAGTGAACGTATAGCGGAAAAGGGATTCGATTTAAAGCTTGGAGCAACAATGTTTTTCTATTATTTCTTTTTTCACTTTATTCCTTATATGAGTGAAAAGAATGGGGAAGATGAGGATCCTTTTGAAAAAGATATAAAGGAACAAGAGGATAGAATAATAGAAGAAGAAATGGAGCAACTTGCTAAACAAAAATGGTATTTCAATTCAACACTTATCTTCATTCTTTGTTTGGTTACACCACCAATTGGTTATTTATATGTAGTTCTTTTACGAAAAAAAATGACATACTATGCGAAAATGAGTTATTTGACACTTGCAACCATTACAATGGGATTATGGGCAATGAAGTTTTTACCGTCATCCTTATATGCAATTGTCATAGTCTGTATAGCATGTTTTATATTTATTGGAAAATACATAAAATAAAAAAACACCAAGTCTGCATAAGACTTGGTGTTTTCGTTATTTATTAAATGTCACCTTGCTCTTCTTCACCACGAACAACAAGGACATCGCATTTTGCATAGCGAATAATATGTTCAGAGACGCTACCGATTAAGAATCGTTCTACAGCGTTTAAACCAGTTGCACCACACATAATTAAATCTACTTTTTGTTTTGGAGCAATTTCTTTTGAGATTTTAGATTTTGGATTACCGAATTCTAATACAGTTTCTACTTTTTCAAGGCCAGCTTCAGTTGCAGTCTTTTTGTAGTCTTCTAATAAATCTTCTGCAAAGAGATTTGCACGCTCAGCGATTGCGCGGCTATATGCCTCTACAGCAGAGTATGCTTTTACATCAACGATATGAGCGATTGTTAATATTGCGTTGTTGCGCTTTGCGACTTGAATTGCTTTTTTAAAGGCTTTTTCTGCTTCTTTGGAACCGTCCACTGCAATTAAAATATTTGTATATGTATTATTCATAGTAGATTCCTCCCAATTCGTTTTTATAAGCTTTTACAACTTAATTATAAAACAAAATATGGTAACGTGCTTGCCAGAAACGTTACAGAATTTTGAAAACTCTGTTCCAATTCTTTTTAGTTGTAATTGTAGGGAGAACTTGTTACATATGAAGTATAGCAATTTAAAAGGAGGCATGTTTGTGAGACACGCGCTCATTACGGCCGGTACGAAAGGTTTAGGAAAGCAAGTAACAGAGAATTTATTAGCTAAAGGATATTCAGTAACTGTAACATATCATAGCGATACGAGTGCTGTAGAAACAATGAAAGAAAAGTATAAAAATATAGAAGAACGTCTACAGTTTGTGCAAGCAGATGTCACGAAAAAAGAAGATTTACATAAAATAGTAGAAGAAGCAATTAGCCGTTTTGGCAAAATTGATTTTTTGATTAATAATGCAGGTCCTTATGTGTTTGAACGTAAAAAGTTAATTGATTACGAAGAAGATGAATGGAATGAAATGATACAAGGGAATTTAACAGCAGTGTTCCGTTTATTAAAACTTGTCGTTCCCATTATGAGGAAGCAGCATTTTGGTCGCATTATCAATTACGGATTTCAAGGGGCAGATAGTGCACCTGGCTGGATGTACCGTTCTGCATTTGCGGCTGCAAAGGTAGGACTTGTTTCGTTAACGAAAACAATTGCCTATGAAGAAGCGGAATATGGCATTACAGCGAATATGGTTTGTCCAGGAGATATTATTGGTGAAATGAAAGAGGCGACAATTCAGCAGGCGCGTACGATGAAAGACATTAGAACACCAATTGGTAGATCTGGAACAGGTGAAGATATTGCTCGAACAATTTCGTTTCTATGCGAAGAAGATTCCGATATGATTACAGGCACAATTATAGAAGTAACAGGGGCAGTTGATGTTATTCACCGATATCGACAAAAATAGATAAAGTGAAACTTCCATCATTGGGGAGCTTTATCCCTCAATGATGGTTAGCCCTCACCAATCGGGCATTTATGGATAGTGTATCCCCCACCTGATTTTGGGGCTTTTTCATCTTGAGAGGGAGATATTACTGTCCGTTAATGAGGGGCAAAATCTATCGGAAAACTCGCATTATTTTTTGTCAAATATTGAGATATTATGTTAGAATATAAGAGCGTAGAAAGCGCTTTAAAAAATGATTCAGGGGTCATTTCATAACTCAAGGGGGAATTAATAATGCGTATCGGTATTCCAACAGAAATTAAAAACAACGAAAACCGCGTGGCAATGACGCCAGCTGGTGCTGTACATTTGGTACACAATGGTCATGAAATTTTTGTTCAAAAGGGTGCAGGTTTAGGATCTGGCTTTACAGATGAAGAGTACGTACAAGCTGGAGCAAAACTTGTTGAAACTGCTGAGGAAGCATGGAATCAAGAGATGGTTATGAAGGTAAAAGAGCCAGTAGAAAGCGAATATGGTTATTTCCGCGAAGGTTTAATTTTATTCACATACTTACACTTAGCTCCAGAACCAGAATTAACAAAAGCATTAATTGACAACAAAGTAGTATCAATCGCTTATGAAACAGTACAATTAGACAATCGTTCTTTACCACTACTTGCACCGATGAGTGAAGTAGCTGGTCGTATGTCTGCACAAATTGGTGCGCAATTCCTTGAAAAAAATAAAGGCGGCAAAGGTATCTTACTTGCAGGCGTTCCAGGGGTAAAACGCGGTAAAGTAACAATTATCGGCGGTGGCCAAGCTGGTACAAACGCAGCGAAAATCGCAGTAGGCTTAGGTGCTGACGTAACAATTATCGACTTAAGTGCAGAACGTCTTCGCCAATTAGATGATATTTTTGGCAATCAAGTCAAAACATTAATGTCTAATCCATATAACATTGCAGAAGCTGTAAAAGAATCTGATCTTGTAATCGGTGCAGTATTAATTCCAGGTGCAAAAGCTCCAAAACTTGTAACAGAAGAAATGATTAAATCAATGGAGCCAGGTTCTGTTGTAGTAGATATCGCGATTGACCAAGGTGGTATTTTCGAAACAACTGACCGCATTACAACTCATGATAACCCAACTTATGAAAAACACGGCGTTGTTCATTATGCAGTTGCAAATATGCCTGGTGCGGTTCCACGTACATCAACTCTTGCATTAACAAACGTAACAGTACCATATGCAGTGCAAATTGCAAACAAAGGCTACAAACAAGCTTGCCTAGGCAACTCTGCATTATTAAAAGGTATTAATACATTAGATGGTTATGTAACATTTGAAGCAGTTGCAGAAGCACACGGCTTACAATACGCTGATGCGAAAGAGCTTCTTGAAAAAGCTCCTGCTTTATCATAATAAATATTAGATGAGGCCCTCCTTGTGATAAGGAGGGTTTTTTGTTTGGAAATTTATCGGAATGGAATTTTTTTCTTGTTAATACGATTCCTCTTATGATAGTTTGAAATTATATATGTGAGATAGATTTTAGAGAGGGGATAAAATGGGGAGAAAAAGTAGCAAGAAAAAACAAATAAGAAGGCAGAAATATATAAAGAAAAAGCAGGAAACGAATATATCATTTCAAAAGAAGTTGGTTCTTAGTATAGAGAAAATAGCCAGATATATTAGTATGGTCATTTATGTAATCGTATGCTTTTTTGTGTTAGGTGTATTTTATCAGATAGAGATAAGACCTGAATTTTTGGAAGACATCTTACAGGGCATTGCTTTTTTGGTACCATTCGGTATGTTTTTTGTAGTGTTTGATAAAGTATGGCCAAGCCGTGAAAGTGAAAAAGATAAGAAAAGAAAGCGGAAAAGGAAACGCTCTTCCTATTCCTCCAGCTCATCAAGTGGATTTGTAAATTACAGCGATAACGATTGTAGTAGTGCAAGTGATAGTGGGGGTGGAGATTGCGGAGGTGGTGGGGATTAAAACTGAAAGTAATTTACTTTGAAATGTTTTATTTTTCAGAATGATGAAAGGCAAAAATAGATTTGGAAAAACGAGATCATTAGAATGGAATAGAACGTCGCGAAAAGGGTGCATAGCAATGAACTTAGCAAAAGAGTCAGAAGAAAAAGTACAAGAGAACAGTGAACTGAATGAAATGAAAGAAGCAATTGTTAAATTAGAACAAAGTGTACAAGAGTTAAAAGAAGAAGTAAAAAAGGTAAGGAAGAAAAAACAGGAAAAAGATATTGATTTTGGAACAATCGGCTTTTGGGTTTGTATGATGATTATTGCACTTGGATGGTTTTGGGGAAAATAATAAATCACTAGGAGATGAGGAGAACAATGGAGAAAGTGAATCTTTTAGAACTCACAAAAGATATTACAGAAAGGCACAAAAATTTTGTTGTATCGAATGTGAATAGTCATTGTTTACGAATTGCTGTGTTTACGGGGGAATATGATTGGCATCTTCACTCGAATTCGGATGAATTATTTATAGTACTCGAGGGAGAATTACTTATCGATTTTCAAGATAAGGATACAGCTGTATTAAAACCAAACGATTCTATTTTAATTCCAGCCGGTACCGTTCACCGAACAAGGGCACTACAGCGCACTGTTAATCTTTGCTTCGAAAACTTAGATGCGGATACCGTTATTGTGGAGAACGTATGAGAAAGTTAGCGTTAGCAGAATATCATACGATTCTTCCAGTTTTAGAAGATAACAAACAGACATCTACTTTTGCTTATGCAGTATGTGATCGAATAATAGATGGTGAGATTTTTGTAAATGAGAGATTAACAACAGGAATGATTGCGACTGCTAATGGCATTTACTATCTGTTTGGAGATACACATGATCAGGAATTTCAACACACTTTGTTTTCTTATATTGAAAATGATGTTTTAACAACGGAGAAGCGATTCACATTATTTGTTTCTAGCATAGAGTGGGAAAGCATTATTGAAAATCATTTCAAGGATTCTTTTAGAAAAATCCCTCGAAAAAAATTTCTATTTCAGAGAGATATCTTTGAAGATAGAAAAAGAGAATTAGAAGATTCTACATACAAAGTTAAGCGGATTGATAAAAACATAATCGAAAAAAGTACTGAATTTACGGAACAGTATTATACAGAATATTGGGGATCAAAAGAAGTGTTTTTGAAGCGTGGTTTTGGATTTTGTATTGTACAAGATCAAAAGGTAGTGGCTGAATGTGTCTCAATTTTTAGAAGTAATGGTTTTGCTGAAATTGATATCGCAACAAATCCAGACTATCAAGGAAAAGGGCTCGCTCGATTAGTCGCAACTTATTTCATAGAACATTGTATACAAAATAGTATTACGCCGTGCTGGGATTGTAATGTGGATAATATACCCTCACAAAGACTTGCTAGTAAACTAGGTTTTGACCATCCAATGGAATATGTTTTATATGTACGTAAGAAAGTAGAGGGATAAAACATGAATGTCGAATTAACAAGATTCAAAGTGAAGCCAGGGAAAAGTCACCGTGTTGATGAATGGATGAAGATGCTAAATGATCATATGAAAGAAGTGTTATTGACATTAAACGACGAGAAAATGTATGTAGAGACAATTTTCCGGGAAATAAGAGATGGAGAAGAATATTTGTATTGGTATTCTGTCCAAGGAGAAGGCGGGATAGCTATCGAAGCTTCTCGGCACGAAGTTGATAAAAAGCATTTGGAATTTTGGTATGAATGTATTGATGAGGAAGCACCTGCTGACCATATGAAAACAGAAGTTGTCATGATTCAAGATGTTGTCAAAGAGGCGATGAAATAATAAAATAGTATTCTTTGTATATACGAAAAAGCACATCAGAATAGATGGGCTTTTTTATTTGTGAAAAATTTTCAGCAGAAACTTGTATACATTTCAAGCTCTCAAACGTTGAGTATATAGGAAGGAGAGCAGAATGAGTCATGAAACGTTTGAATCATTATTAATAGAAAAATCGAAGGCAGTTTATAGTTACTTAATTAAAATTGGCGCAGAAAGAAAAGAAGCAGAAGATATTGTACAAGATACGTTGTATAAAGCTCTTCTACTTATGGAGGAAATACCGTTAGAACGATTAACACCGTGGTTATTCCGTGTTGCGATTAATCAGCACCGCGATTTGTATCGAAAGAAACAAAGATTGAATCCAATTGCGATTGAATCAGTTGTTTTAATCGGTCAAAAGTCATTAGATGAAGTTCTTCTAACAAGTGAGCTTCAAGGAGAAGTACAAGAAATATTAGAGTCGATGACAGAAGACTATCGGCATATGTTATTGCTGAAATATGAATATGAGCTCTCTTATAAAGAAATCGCCGTTTTATTAAGTGTGAAAGAAGATACAGTGAAAACAAGTTTGTACCGAGCACGAAATCAATTTAAGAAATTGTATAGGAGGAAAGGCGATGAGCCGGAAAGATTTTGAACTTGATATGGATGAGAAGCAGATGAATGCATTGATGAAGAGGGCAAAGAGGAAACAGCTTCTGCGAAACTGGATTATTTCTATTTGTGCGTCTGTTGTAGTTATCGTAGGACTGTTTTTAGGAACAACATATTTTTCACAACAAACTTTTGAAAGGATGGAAAGACAAGTGGCTGCGTTACATACTGTCCAAGGACCGAATATACGCTTTAGTGGCAGTGTTGATTTAAGTAATAGTATGACAGGTCGAACCATCATATATAACTCTTATAAAAATATAGCGGGACAACCAGTAAAATGGGCAAATGAGATGTATGAATCAGGTTTATGGAATTATAGGATGATGCACTATGATGGTGATCTTGTTAGGTTAGATGAGGAAGAGGTGAATAAAGAGGAGGAGAATATCAAATTACCAGATTATAATGTTCAAACAATGCAAAGAGAGATGCGATTTTATTTACCTTTTGTTACGTATGAAAATTATGTGAATGATTTAGCGGATATGGGAGAGTTACAAAATAAAGTTGCGGAAGTAGCGTTATCTTTTGATAAAGCATATACAGCTGAGCAAATTGTAGAGATGTTACCTAAAAATATACAACCTGTTTGGTTTTGGACAGATACATATAATGAAAAAAATGCGGATACATATGTAGGATTAAAAGATCCGAAGAGTGGAGCGGTATTAAATACTGTAATGGCTATCGATGTATTTGGATTCGAGGGGAGTTACGCAAAAGCACAAGAAAATATTAAAAATGATGTAACAAGAAACTCAAAAGAATTTCTGTATCAAATGAAGTATTTAGCAGAGAATAGTGAAGGGATACCAAGTGATTATTTCAATCAATATTATAAAGAAATAAAAAATATCAAGCCCAAAGACTTACCGATCTACGGCGTAGTCGTAACAGGAAAAACAGAGGATTTAAAAGATTTACAAAGTTCACCGTATATAAAAGCAGCTGTAAGAGGTGTAACAGTTGAGAAATATTGATTACGAAACATTAATTAGAATAATCTGAAAATTTATGGTATAATATGGAGAAAAGGGGGCCTATATGAAGCAAATACATGGAGCAATCTACATCTACATAACAATGTTTTTCATTGGAACGTCTTATGGTTTAGGGCATTTATACTCGCACCCGATTTTAACTTTTTTGAGCGGGACATGTATGGCCATTGCGATTTGTATACACTTTTTCTCAGTTTGGATTGTAAAGTTTCAACTAAATATTAGTGAGATGGAAGAAGGCACTTTTTAAGTAGCCTTCTTTTTTAGTAGTATCTGTTTAACTCTTTTAATAATATTTCAATTTGTTTCTCCGCTTCTTCACACATGGATAAGGTTCTTAATCTAAAGAATAGGCTTCGTAAGAATGATTTTACATTTCCATACAACGTTTCATAAGACACGATAGATAATTCTGCTTTTTGAATTTGCATTTGATTAACTAAGGAATGTAAGGCTGCAATGAGTTCTTTTTCATCTAAACCATTTTTCAGCATGGCAATGATAGGAGTGATAATTCGCTCATCTTCTTCGTACTTGTAATACATTGTATGCACATTTATCTTTTCTAACAAGGTTTGTAGTATTTCAGGATAATGGAAGACTTCAAGTTTCGGGTTTATAACAAGTTCATCGAATGTATCTGAGACGTGAGCGATGCTGTGAGCCCAACCTCGGTCGTTAACATATCCGCGAAAATCATGTTCTTGGTTCATATATAAAATTAATTTGTCTTTCACATCTAATATGTCAGACGGTGATAAGAAGTTATGTTTTGTATCGGCGTTTATGATTAAAGCAATTAATAGTGTTGTAAATGATCGGGTGAACACAGCATCTTTATCTTCTGTAGTGATTTTATAAAATAAATATTGTTCGCTTATACTTTGTGATAATAAGTGCTGTAATTGAGTTTGTGTAATATGGTCATTTATGATGAGGTGCCAAAAGGTCGTATAGATTAATTTGTCTCGTAAATAGCCGTCTGGTGTGCCGATATGTTGGAGCATTTTTGAACTTAAATCCTGAATGTCTATCGTGGAATCTATGGCGTATTGGTTAGCTTTTATTTCTTCTAATTGTTTTTTAAGTTGTTGCATGTAATCTCTCCTTTTTATTTAGAAAATTCTGTATTTTAATGTTATGATAGAAACGGAGAATATACAAGAAATAAATGCCTTTCTTCAACAAGTCAATCATTTATTGAGGATTTCAAAAAAACGATTAGAGACGAACAAAAAATGTTAGAAATAGGATTGATTAATGAAGTTTCTATAATGGAGGCATGAAATGAAGAGAAACACATGGATGTTGTGTGTGTATGTTTTATGTACCGTTTCTTTCGTGATATTAACAGCATGTACACGTAATGAGCAAACTGAGAATGAGCCGGTGAATATACAACAACAAACAGAAAAAGGTGTTATGGAAGGATACGTTATAGTGAAAAATACAACTGTATATTTCATTAGTAACAAAAAGTTCAAAACGAAAAAAGGGTTGCAGGAGTATGTGGAGCTACAACAACATTTGGATACCCCAGCGGACACGATTCTACATTTTGGTGATAAAAATGCATATAAACAGTTGAAATCAGGATATAAAATAAAAGTATGGTTTTCTAAGATACTTGAAAGTTACCCAGGGAAAATGACTGTTAATCAGTTTGAAATCGTAGAGAAAAATGGTATTTAAAAAAGGTAGCGTATTCGCTACCTTTTTTCTTATTTTACAAACTGTAATTCTTTTGGGAATTTCGTTAAAATTTCTGATCCATCTTTCGTGATGTAGATATCATCTTCAATACGAACGCCACCTACGTTTGGTACGTAAATACCTGGTTCGATTGTGAAGACCATGCCTTCTTTTAATAGAGACTCGTTTCCTTCTTTTACATCTGGATATTCGTGTACGCTAATGCCAAGTCCATGACCAAGACGGTGTGGGAAGAATTCTCCGTAACCTGCATCTGCGATAACAGAGCGAGCAGCATTGTCAATTTCGCCAAGTGTAACGCCTGGTTTACAAGCTTCAACCGCTTGTAATTGTCCTGCTAGTACAGTGTTGTAAATACGTGTTTGTTCTTCTGAAAGATCGCCAAATGCGACTGTACGTGTAATGTCAGAGCAATAACCGTCAATGATTACACCTAGGTCAAATAGTACGAAGTCACCGCGCTTCATTTTGTTTCCACCTGGGATACCGTGTGGCAAGGCAGAGTTTGCACCTGCTAATACCATTGTGTCAAAGGACATTTTATGTATACCTTTTTTCTTCATTTCATGTTCGATGATTGCTAACACTTCTAATTCGCTGCGATTTTCTTCAATTGCATTTACACCGATTTCAACAGCATAGTCTGCCATGTGGGCTGCTTGACGCAAAATAGAAAGTTCTTTTTCGTCTTTAATTAAACGAAGTTCGCGTACTTTTTCTTCAGCGGATTTGAAAGATGCTTTCCGGAATAATTTTGTTAATTCTTCATAGCGCTCTACATTTAAATGTTCTTTTTCAATTGCCACTGCATTTACATCAATGCCGCGATCTGCGATTGCTTTTGCAATCATATCCCATGGCTTGTCTGTATCAGTAAATCCGATAATTTCATGTGCCCAGCCAGCGTTTCTAGCTTGACCTTCTTCCATTTTAGGACAAATTAAAATTGGTTCTTTTTCTTGGAATACAAATAGACCGAGTAGTCTTTCGTGTGGTTCGCAATGGAAGTTTGTCATATAGAAGACGTTTGGTGTAGAAGTTAAAAATGCAGCTTCCACGTTCTGTTCTTGTAGCCATTGCATTAAGTTTTCTAATCTAGTATTCATAAATTCGCACCTCCGAGATTTTAATTACATATATAACTTTACATCGGATGAAAGTGTTATGACAAGCAAATCGCTGTTTGAAAAGACAGGAAATTGTGAAATCATGTAGAATAGAAGGTGTGAATGTGAATAAGGAGGAATGTAACAATGAAAGTATCTTATCACGGGCATTCAGTTGTAAAGATTGAAACGAATGGAAAGGTTATCTTAATTGATCCGTTTTTAACAGGTAATCCGAAAACAGATTTAAAGACTGAAGATGTTAAGGTAGACGCGATTATTTTATCGCACGGCCATGGTGATCATGTCGGTGATACAGTAGCACTTGCGAAGAAAAATAATGCAGTTGTTGTAGCGCCGTTTGAACTCGCAACATTTTTAGGGTGGCAAGGTGTAAATACACATCCGATGCATATCGGCGGTTCACATGTGTTTAATTTTGGGAAAGTGAAATTTACACAAGCATTCCATGGGTCTAGTTATATTGATGAAGAAAACAAGACGATTACATATACAGGAATGCCAGCTGGAATTTTATTTACGGCAGAAGAGAAAACAGTGTACCATGCGGGAGATACTGCCTTATTTTCCGATATGAAGTTAATTGGTGCTCTTAATAACATTGATGTAGCATTTTTGCCAATTGGTGATAATTTTACAATGGGACCAGAGGATGCAGTGTTAGCTGCGGAATGGATTGGTGCTAAAACAGTTGTGCCGATGCACTATAATACGTTCCCAATTATCCAGCAAGACCCGCATCTTTTTGTCCAAAAACTAACAAGTAGTATAGGTAAGGTATTAGAAGCTGGAGAAAGTATTACACTATAAAAAACCCTTCATTTGAAAAGACAAGTGAAGGGTTTTTTATGTGTGTAAAATAGGTTTGAAAGTCTGTGCTTGTTTTGGTGTTTCTTTTATTTCCAGTAATGTTTGTTCCGGTGTTTCATTTAATTCCATTGCAATTTTTTTGCCATCAACGAAAGCTAAAAATACAGCACCTACAACTTCTAAAAATTTTTTCATTTTCATTCGCTCCTTCGTTTGATTTCTTGTCTTTATTGTATCTTGGAACTAGAAAACAAACCATCGAATGAGATGACAATAGTCTTACACTGGTGTAAGAATGTGACTGATAGAATGTAAGGGTCATTTTTGTTATAAAAAAAATAGTACAGATACATAAAAGTACAGTGTAACAGTTTCGGAAATATAGTATACTAAAAATACAACACATGAAGAATTTAGGGAAAAGAAAGTATGGTGAAACCATTTGGCTACCAAACATAATCAAATTTTAGAACATATTAATAGCCTACCGGTAGGGCATAAAATTTCTGTGCGCCAAATTGCAAAAGATTTGAGTGTAAGTGAAGGAACGGCCTATCGTGCGATTAAAGATGCAGAGAATAAAGGATATGTTAGTACAATTGAACGTGTCGGAACAATCCGAATTGAACAAAAGAAAAAGGAAAATATTGAAAAACTAACATATGCCGAAGTGGTCAATATAGTCGATGGCCAAGTGCTTGGAGGAAGAGAAGGGTTACATAAAACATTAAATAAATTCGTGATTGGGGCCATGAAATTAGAAGCGATGATGCGCTATACAGAAGCAGGGAACTTGCTAATTATCGGTAACCGTACGAATGCACATCAACTAGCATTAGAAGCAGGAGCTGCAGTATTAATTACAGGTGGATTTGATACAGAAGATCATGTGAAAAAGTTAGCAGATGAATTAAAGTTGCCGATTATTTCAAGTAGCTATGATACATTTACTGTAGCAACGCTTATTAACCGTGCCATTTATGATCAGCTTATCAAAAAGGAAATTGTACTCGTTGAAGATATTTTAACGCCAATTGAAGCAACGTTATATTTAAAACCTAGTGATAAAGTAGCGCAATGGCATGCGTATAATAAAGAAACAATGCATGGGCGTTATCCAATTGTAGATGAAAATAAAAAGGTATTAGGAATTGTTACTTCAAAAGATATGATTGGCATCGCAAAAGAAACACCAATTGAAAAAGTGATGACAAAGCAACCGATTACAGTGAATGGGAAAATGTCTGTTGCAGCGGCAGCGCGCATGATGGTATGGGAAGGGATTGAACTTCTTCCTGTTGTCGATGAAAGCAACCGATTGCAAGGGATTATTAGCCGTCAAGATGTACTTCAAGCATTGCAAATGATTCAACGTCAACCGCAAGTTGGAGAAACGATTGAGGATATCGTCACAAATCAATTTGTGACTCCGAAAGAAGCAAAGAATGAACACAGTTATCAATTTTCTGTGACACCACAAATGACGAGTTCATTTGGAACATTATCATATGGTGTATTTACAACCGTTGTCACAGAAGCAACAAATCGCGCCATCCGTGCGCAGAAAAAAAGCGATTCAATTGTTGAGAATTTAACAATTTATTTTGTAAAGCCGGTGCAGATTGATAATGTTGTTTCTGTACATCCAAAGGTATTAGAAATCGGTCGTAAATTTGGAAAGGTAGATGTAGAAGTGCGTCACGGAGGAGAGGTTGTTGGGAAAGCGCTATTAATGGTGCAGCTGATTGACCGATAAGTATGGAAAAAAGCTGAATGAAGAATCCCTTTTATGGTGAGATGTTCATTCAGCCATTTTTTTATAAAAGTGTATGAATACAGCTAATAGTAATGAAATGGTGAGGAAGATTATATTCCATGAAGTAAAGGTGATAGGAGAATCGGGATAGTAATGTTTCGTATGCCAAATTTCGTATAGAGCGTTTAGAATGAGCGTGATGATAGGAGCTAAGAAAATTTTCTTCATGATTAACGCATAAACCTAAACCAATGACGATAAAAGGAACAATGCACAATTACATAAGAAACGGGTTAATTTTGTTAATCCAAACGCTAACACCTCCCTTTATTTGGTAGTTCGATTGTAGTATAATTGAATTATCAGATAATTGATATATATAAAGAAAAAAGGATGGTGTTCACTATGTCATCAGAGTTGCTCTTTTTTGGTGGTGTTGCATTGTTTTATTTTCTTGCCATGATACCTATTCAGTATCTTTACATTGAAGGACTAAATGAGCAAAAACAACAAACAAAGCTTTCACAACAAGAGTTGTATAAAAATATGTCTTTTGAAGAAGAACAATTACATTTTCACGTGCAAGGAAATCCTTTTAATATTCCACCTGCATTTGTTGCATATATGATTTTAAAAATAAAACAATGTAAAAAGCATCAGCATAAATGCTGATGCTTTTTACATTGTTTTATACGCTTCTGCTTCTTCGACTGCAAGAGGTGAGAAATGTTTATACTGACGGAATCCATTAAAAATACTCGCACCACCAAATAAGATAAATAACACGCCAACGATAATACGTGCGGTAGAGAGTTCTAAGAAAAATTGGTTTGCACCAAATAGCGCAACGAATACACCGAGCGCCATTGCGGATTTTCCAGCAAGCCATCCTTTTTCCATCGGACGATTTGTACGAAAATATTTTGTTTTATAGAAGAGATACAACATAAATGAGATGATAATACAAAAGACTAATACTGGCATGATATGATCCTCCGTTAGTTTGTATTTAGGTAAATTTAAAAATAAACCCCCATCGTTTTAGTTGGGAGAGAGTGTCCGCCCAAGCATAGAAGCGGTTAGTGCCTGTTTTAGCCCCATGCCGAGTGAAAATAAAGGGAGGGAATGAGTGGAGAATCCCTTTTGTTTCCATAGCCGAGACTGATATGGTGGGAAAATAAACTGGATAAAACTGAACTGAAACCCCATCGTTTTAGTTGGGAGAGAGGATCCGTTCATGCATAGAGGCGGTCAGATTCTGTTTCAGCCCCATGCTAAGTGAAAACAAAAAACATTATCGAAACTTTCTAACTATTATTATAAAGCAATTGTCCACATGGATAAATTATTTTCAGTTATAATGAAGGATAAAGTGAGAAAATTGATTACAGAGGTAGAAATCAATAAAAAGGAGACTATACATATGCACGAACAAATTTTAACAGCGATTAAAGAGTTTGATACGATTATTATTCACCGTCATGTGCGCCCAGATCCAGATGCATTAGGTTCACAATGTGGGTTAGGAACCGTTCTTCAAGAATCGTTCCCAGAGAAAAAGGTTTATATGGTTGGATACAATGAACCTTCTTTATCGTATTTACGAGTAATGGATGAAATTGATGATGAGACTTATGAAAATGCGCTTGTTATCGTTTGTGATACAGCGAACCAAGAGCGTGTTTGTGATCAGCGTTATACAAAAGGAAAGAAGCTTATTAAAATTGATCATCACCCAAATGAAGATCCATACGGGGACATTACGTGGGTTGATACGACATCAAGTTCTACAAGTGAGCTTATTTATGAGTTTTACTCTTACGGAAAAGATAAAGGTTTAACAATCTCAAAAGAAGCGGCTCGTCTTATTTTAGCTGGGATTGTTGGAGATACAGGTCGCTTCTTATTCCCAAATACATCAGCAAGAACACTTCGCTATGCAGGCGAGCTTGTAGAAATGGGAGTGGACTTTCCAGCGTTATATAACGAAATGTATAAAACGAAAGAGAAAATCGCTCGTTTAAATGGATTCATTTTACAAAACTTTACGATGACAGAGGAAGGTGCAGCTTATATTAAGCTGACAAAAGAAGTACTAGAAGAATTTGATGTACTTCCTTCAGAGGCATCTGGTGTTGTTGGAGCGCTTGGCAATATTGATGGATTAAAAGCTTGGGTTCTATTTCTAGAGGAGGAAGATGTGATTCGCGTTCGTCTTCGTTCAAAGGGACCGGTAATTAATAAATTAGCGATGCAGTATAACGGCGGAGGTCATCCGATGGCTTCTGGTGCGAAAGCATCTTCTTGGGAAGAAGCAGATCGTCTTTTCGCGGACTTGTGTGAGATCTGTAAATAAAACAAGTACTTCATGTGTTAAAAACAAGAAAAGTAGGGCTCAGAAGCTCTACTTTTCTTGTTTTATATTGATGCTAATTTCGAGCACAGTATCAAAGGAAATTGTTTCGATTTTAAAGCGGTAGCTTCGGTCATAATGTTTGTATACTTTATTTTCAATTGTTTTTATTAACAATTCTTTGTTTTTTGCTACGCTTTGAACGTTTTTTGTTACGAGGTGCTGGAGGTCTTCTTGAAGAGAAGTAATCATATTTTCAAGAGTAACACGGTCTAAATCGTATTTATCATGATTCGGAATCTCAATTTTAATTTCTTGGATCGTTAAAAGGCTTTTATTTTCCTCATTTAATTTAGTACGATCTTCCGTAAGAACATGAAGATTCTTTTTTAGCCTTGTAATTTCCGTTTCCTGAAACACAATTTTTTTTGCATAATCTTCTTGAAAAACGCCGTATATGTACAAAAAAATAAACCAACTCAAAATCCCTCCAACGGCAGCGCCACCTAAAAATAAATACCACTTTTTAGCTATTGTAGCGCTTGGAACCCTCATACATGATCCTGCGTAATCCATTTAATAATAATAAGGCCGGTTTGCATGCCGCCTGTTGCGAAAAAAATAAGTAAAATTTGTTTCACAATATCTTTTGTGGCACCTTCGAAAAAGGTTCGTTCAAAGCTATAAAATGTATCAAAAGTTCCGCCAATTGCTGCAACGAGTGCCCAAATACGTAAGTTTTCTGCGAATTGTTTTATGGCAGTAAGAGCTGGTTTTCCAACAAGAAATGCTCCAATTCCTCCGATTAAAGAACCACCAAGCATTACTCCAAATGCAATAAAGTAAGTTGTAATGAGAAGAGAGAAAAAAGTTTGTCTTACATCCATCGTCATTCCCCTTTCTCCTCCATATATATGGACAAAGTATAAGAAGTATGTTTTGATTTCCGCTTTCTTCATCACCTATAATGAAAGTAGTCAAATAGATAAAGAGAGGGTACAACAGTGAAGTTTGTGCATTTACAATGTCAAACCGTTTATAGTTTGTTAAAAAGTGCTTGTAAAATTGATGAACTTGTAAGCCGTGCGAAAGAGCTTGGATTTTCATCACTTGCAATTACAGATGAAAATGTGATGTACGGAGTGATTCCATTTTATAAAGCATGTAAGAAGAATGGCGTGCGGCCAATTATCGGATTAACAGCCTCTGTTTTTAGTGAGGAAGAAGAGCAATCCTATCCGCTTGTACTGTTAGCAGAAAATGAGATGGGATACCAAAACTTATTGAAAATTTCTAGCACCATCATGACTAAGTCTAAAGACGGGATTCCGAAAAAGTGGCTTTCTCATTATGCAAAAGGGTTGATTGCGATTTCTCCAGGAAAAGATGGGGAAATTGAACAGTTATTGTTACAAGGAAGAGACGAGATTGCTGAAGAAGTAGCTCGTGCGTATCAAAATATGTTTGGAAGTTTTTATATGAGTTTGCAGCATCACGCAATTCAGGATGAACTATTCTTGCAAGAAAAATTACCACAATTTGCAAACGAAATAAACATTCCAGTCGTTGCGACAAATGATGTTCGTTATGTGAACCAAAGTGATGCGCTTGTGCAGGAATGCTTGCTATCTGTTCAGAGCGGAACAAAGATGACTGATCCAGACAGACCAAGGCTCAAAACAGACCAGTATTATTTAAAATCATCGGCTGAAATGGAAGCTTTATTTTCTCATGCAGAAGAAGCCCTTCAAAATACAGTTCGTATAGCTGAACGTTGCCACGTAGAAATTCCTTTCCACGTCAATCAATTGCCAAAGTTTCCTGTTCCATCTAACAAAACATCAGATGCTTATTTGCGCCGCATTTGTGAAGATGGGCTAAATAAGCGATATGGGGCGGTTCAAGATGTACATAGGAAACGTTTGAATCATGAACTTGAAGTTATCTCTCGCATGGGATTTAGTGATTATTTTCTCATTGTTTGGGACTTTATGAAATACGGACATGAACATGGTATTTTAACAGGACCGGGCCGTGGCTCGGCAGCAGGTTCTCTTGTTTCTTATGTGTTAGAAATTACAGATATCGATCCAATTGAGTACAACTTGCTTTTTGAACGATTTCTAAATCCTGAACGTGTTACGCTTCCAGATATTGATATTGATTTTCCGGACATTAGACGTGATGAGATGATTCGTTATGTAAAAGATAAGTATGGTCAACTTCGCGTTGCCCAAATTGTTACGTTCGGAACGCTTGCTGCAAAAGCAGCGATTCGGGATATCGCCCGCGTAATGGGGCTTCCGCCGAGAGATATTGACATATTTTCGAAACTGATTCCATCAAGGGTTGGGATTACATTAAAAGAAGCATATGAAGAATCCGGGTCCCTTCGTGAATTTGTACAAGGAAATCTCTTGCATGAGCGTGTTTTTGAAATTGCGAAGCGTGTAGAAGGTTTACCACGTCATACGTCTATTCATGCAGCAGGAGTCATCATGAGTCAGGAGCCATTAACGGGAAGTGTTGCGATTCAAGAAGGGCATAACGATGTATATGTAACGCAATATCCAGCAGAAGTGTTAGAAGAACTTGGTCTGTTAAAAATGGACTTCTTAGGCTTACGTAATTTAACGTTACTTGAAAATATTCTTACATTTATTGTGAACAAAACAGGTAAACAAATTGATATACGGAATTTACCTCTTCAAGATGAAAAGACATTCCAATTACTAGGAAGAGGAGATACAACAGGTGTATTCCAGCTCGAATCTGGGGGAATGCGGAATGTACTCCGCAGTTTAAAACCAAATGAGTTTGAAGATATTGTTGCCGTCAACGCTTTATATCGTCCAGGGCCAATGGAACAAATCCCAACCTTTATTGAGTCAAAGCACGGGAAGCGTCAAATTCATTATTTACATTCAGATTTAAAGCCAATTTTAAAAAGCACATATGGCGTTATTGTATACCAAGAACAGATTATGCAAATTGCTTCGCAGTTAGCGGGATTTTCACTCGGAGAAGCCGATTTGCTCCGCCGTGCAGTGAGTAAGAAAAACCGTGAGATTTTAGATCAAGAACGAAAGCATTTTGTACAAGGGTGTTTACGAAATGGATACGATGAAACATCTGCAGAACAAATTTATGATTTAATTGTTAGATTTGCAAATTACGGTTTTAACCGAAGCCATGCTGTAGCGTACAGTATGATTGGATATCAGCTCGCTTATTTAAAAGCGAATTATCCTTTAGAGTTTATGACGGCACTCTTATCCAGTGCGATAGGTAACGAAGATAAGATTGTGCAATATATACGTGAAACGAAGCGCAAAGGTTTTCATGTTTTACCGCCGTCTCTTCATAGAAGTAGTTATAATTTCCAAATAGAAGGGAATGCAATTCGCTATAGTTTGCTTTCGATTCGAAATATCGGGATGGCTACAGTGAATGCGGTGATCGAGGAAAGAGAAAGAAATCCATTTCAAGATTTATTTGAGTTCTGTCTTCGTATGCCAGCAAAGTTTGTTACGGAGCGTAATTTAGAGGCATTTGTTTGGGCTGGCTGTTTCGATGATTTTCAAGTTTCGAGAACAACTTTGTTTAACAGTATTAAGGGTGCTTTAGAGTATGCAAGCCTTGCGCGTGAATTGGGGGAAGAAAGTGTCCCAAAATCAGTATACGTACAAGGAGAAGAGCTATCTTTTATTGAACAATTAAATAATGAGAAAGAAGCGCTTGGCTTTTATTTATCCAGTTATCCAACGGCGCAGTATGCAAAGCTTGTAAAAGAACTAGAAATTCCGTCTCTTGCGCAAGCGATGAGGCAAAAGCGAAACGTACAGCGTGCGATTGTTTATGTAACAGGTGTAAAAGTCATTCGGACGAAAAAATTGCAAAAAATGGCGTTCGTCACTTTTTGTGATCAAAATGATGAAATGGAAGCGGTTGTCTTTCCGGAGACGTATATTCATTTTTCGGAGAGGTTAAAAGAAGGTGAAATTGTTTTAGTGGAAGGGACGATTGAACAACGAAATCATAAATTGCAATGGATTGTGAACGGTCTTTATCCATTAGAACAAATGGATGTTTACAATGAAATGAAAGAAGCATCGATTTATGTAAAACTACCGTCGCAGTATGAAAAGAAGTTGTTAAATCAAGTTACAAAAATATTGTTTCACTATTCAGGTTTTGCGAAAGTACTAATTTATTATGAAAAGGAACATAAAATGGTACAATTATCTCGTAGTTTGTCAATTCATCCAAGTGAAGAATGTTTAGGAGCACTTCGCGAAATAGTCGGTGAGGAAAATGTCGTAGTGAAAATATAATGGACAATTTCCCTATAGTTCGATTATTATAGTAATAGTGTTCGTGGTCAGACCACTTGGAGAGAATGATATCAGCAAGAATAATTTGAGGAGAGTGGATAGTTTGTCAACACTTCGTGAAGAAGCACTTCACATGCATAAAGTGCATCAAGGAAAATTAGAAACTGTATCAAAAGTAAAAGTAGAAAATGCTAAAGACTTAAGTCTTGCGTATTCTCCAGGGGTTGCAGAACCTTGTAAAGAAATTTATGACGATAAAAGTAAGGTATATGAATATACAATGAAGGGAAACATGGTAGCAGTTGTGACGGACGGAACAGCTGTACTTGGTCTTGGTAATATCGGACCAGAAGCATCTCTTCCAGTAATGGAAGGTAAAGCTGTATTATTCAAAAGCTTTGCTGGCGTAGATGCATTCCCTATTGCTTTAAATACAAACGATGTAGATAAAATTGTTGAAACTGTAAAATTAATGGAGCCGACATTTGGCGGTGTAAACTTAGAGGATATTGCAGCACCCAACTGCTTTATCATTGAAGAACGTTTGAAAAAAGAAACAAATATTCCTGTATTCCATGATGATCAACACGGAACAGCTATCGTAACAGTAGCAGGTCTTGTAAACGCACTTAAGCTAGTTGGAAAGAAAATGTCTGACATTAAAGTTGTAGCAAATGGTGCAGGTGCAGCAGGTATTGCAATCATTAAACTTTTATATCGCTATGGTGTACGCGACATTATTATGTGTGACCGAAAAGGTGCGATTTATGAAGGTCGTCCTGTTGGTATGAATCCGGTGAAAGATGAAGTTGCAAAATATACGAATAAAAATCGTGTAGAAGGTTCATTAGCGGATGTTCTGCAAGGCGCGGATGTATTTATCGGTGTATCTGTAGCGGGTGCATTGACTGAGGAAATGGTTCGTACAATGAATGACGATGCAATTATTTTTGCAATGGCAAACCCAGTTCCAGAAATTATGCCGGAACTGGCAAAAGCAGCAGGAGCAGCTGTTGTTGGAACTGGTCGTTCTGACTTCCCGAACCAAGTAAATAATGTACTAGCGTTCCCTGGTATTTTCCGTGGTGCACTTGATGTACATGCTACGCAAATCAATGAAGAAATGAAAATGGCAGCTGTACAAGCCATTGCAGAGCTTGTAGCGGCAGATGAGCTAAATGCAGACTATATCATTCCAGCTCCGTTTGACGCGCGTGTAGCGCCTCAGGTGGCGGCTTATGTTGCAAAAGCTGCGATGGAGACAGGAGTAGCTCGCCGTCAAGTAGATCCAAATGAAATCGCTGAGAAAACAAAAAATTTAGCGTTGATTGGTAAAGAGTAAGCGAGGAATTTCTATTGACATCATCAAATACAAAAGTATATCTCGAAATTGTAAAGAAAATCCGTTCCATTATGGAAGAGGATGGTTTAGTCGCAGGTGATCGTTTACCATCTGAGCGCGAGTTAAGTGCGCGTTTAAACGTTGGGCGTTCATCTGTACGGGAAGCATTGCGAGCTTTAGAACTCGTAGGATTAATTGAAACAAGACGCGGTGAAGGAACGTTTATTCGAAACTTCTATGACAATGGTCTTGTTCAATTAATCGCACCATTTTTATTACAAGATGAGAAAACAATTCGTGATTTGTTACAGACGAAACGCTTGCTTGAAAAAGATGTTATTCGAATCGTATGTGATTTACCGAAAGAAACGTTTTCTAGTGTATTAGGTATGTTGAAACAAGTTCTTAAAAAGGACGAAAGTTCAATTCAGGAGTTTCATCAAATGTTTTTCAAAACACTTATTGAACGAGTGGACAATTATTTACTATATCGAATTTGGAGAATTGTAAATGATTACGTTGCGACTCTTTCTTATGAAATTTCACTAGAATCTATAGAAATCTATAGAAAGCTTTATGAAATGTTATACGCGAAAAAAGAAGAAGAGGCGCTAAAAATTTATGATGAACTAATGGAAAACATACAGTTTCACTCGTAATGTATAAAATTTGTCGAAATGACCATGACACGTTATGACAAACAATCTATCGCATAGCGGTTAAAGTTAAACGTAAAGAGAGAGGTTATGAGTGCGTGTTCAAAAAAAGAGGATAAAGAGAGCTGAGTAGCTATCTTGACTGGACTGTTTGAACATCCTCTATTAGACAGATTGAGAAGATAAGGCTAACATCGATCTTTGGTGTTAGCCACATTTTCTTCCTAACCTTAGCTCTCAACAAAGGGGGTCAAATTGTGCTAAGAGATTTATTCGTAAAAAAGAAAAAGTACGCTGCAATTCCTTCAGAACAAGTACGAAGAGATGTACCGGACGGTGTTATGACAAAATGTCCGAAATGTAAGAAAATCATGTATACAAAAGAGCTTCTTAAAAATTTAAAAGTATGTGTAAACTGTGGCTATCATCATCCTATGAATGCATGGGAACGCCTTGATAGTGTATTGGACGAAGGTTCATTTCGTGAGTATGACAAAGAGATGGTTTCGTTAAATCCACTTGGGTTCCCAAATTATGAAGAAAAATTAGAGAGTGATCGCAAGAAAACAGAATTAAATGAAGCAGTTGTGACAGGTGAAGGAACAATTGATGAAATGCTTGTTGTGATTGCAGTAATGGATTCTCGCTTTCGAATGGGCAGCATGGGCTCTGTTGTAGGAGAAAAAATTGCACGTGCAGTTGAAAAAGCATACGAATTACAAGTTCCATTTATTATCTTTACTGCATCGGGCGGTGCGCGTATGCAAGAAGGTATTTTAAGCTTAATGCAAATGGCAAAAACGAGCGTAGCTTTGAAAAAGCATAGCAATGCTGGAGGGTTATTTATTTCTGTTATGACTCATCCGACGACAGGTGGTGTTTCAGCGAGTTTCGCTTCACTTGGTGACTATAATCTTGCAGAGCCGGGTGCACTTATCGGTTTTGCTGGTAGACGTGTAATTGAACAAACAGTGCGTGAGAAGCTGCCAGAAGACTTTCAAACGGCAGAGTTCTTACTAGAGCACGGTCAATTGGATGCGGTTGTGCATCGCGATGATATGAGAGAGTCGCTCCGTAAGATTTTAGAAGTTCATCAAGGAGGGGAAACGGCTATATGGCAGAGCTAGAATTTGAAAAACCAGTTGTTGAGCTAAGAAATAAGATTCGAGAACTGAAAGACTATACGAAAAACACCCAGATGGACTTCAGCGAGGAGATTCGTATTTTGGAAGACAAGCTAGAAAATTTAGAGGAAGAAATATACGGCAATATGAAAGTATGGGACCGCGTTCAAATTGCTCGTCATGCAGAACGACCGACAACGCTCGATTATATTGAGCACTTATTTACTGATTTTTTTGAATGTCATGGAGATCGTCTATATGGCGATGATGCAGCGATTGTCGGCGGCATAGCGAAATATGATGGCATGCCTGTAACAGTAATTGGGCACCAGCGCGGGAAAGATACGAAAGAAAATATTCGTCGTAATTTTGGAATGCCTCATCCAGAAGGATATCGAAAGGCGCTACGTTTAATGAAGCAAGCGGAGAAATTTAATCGTCCAATCATCTGCTTCATTGATACGAAAGGTGCTTATCCTGGTAAGGCTGCTGAAGAACGTGGGCAAAGTGAAGCGATTGCACGTAATTTATTCGAAATGGCAGGGCTTACTGTACCTGTGGTTTGCGTTGTTATCGGTGAAGGTGGCAGTGGTGGTGCGTTAGGTCTTGGAGTAGGAGATTACATTCATATGCTAGAAAATTCCACTTATTCTGTTATTACACCAGAGGGAGCGGCAGCGATTCTTTGGAAAGATGCAGGAAAAGCGAAAGAAGCTGCAGAAGCGATGAAAATCACGGCGGCGGATTTGAAAGAATTAGGTGTAATTGACGAAATTATTCCAGAAGCACGCGGCGGTGCGCATCGTAATATTTTAAAGCAATCAGAAAATATTGACTTAATGTTGAAAAAAACATTCGGGCAATTAAACGGTATTTCGAAAGATGAATTAATCGAAAAACGTTATGAAAAATATATGAAAATTGGGCAAGTTTCGTTTTCAAACGCTTCCATTTGGATAAAATAAGAAAAGCGTGCGTTCCATTTCGCGAATGCACGTTTTTATTGTGAAAAGACACATCTTCTCCATTGTATTTTTATATTTCTTCATGTTATTTTATTATAAGGTAAATAATCTTTATGAGGTGAGTACAAATGAAACGTATTGGTGTATTAACAAGTGGTGGAGATTCACCTGGTATGAATGCTGCCATTCGTGCAGTTGTTCGTAAAGCGATTTTCCATGATGTAGAAGTATATGGTATCTACCATGGATACGCTGGATTAATTTCTGGTCACATTGAAAAATTAGAACTTGGTTCTGTTGGCGATATTATCCACCGCGGTGGTACAAAATTATATACAGCAAGATGTCCTGAGTTTAAAGACCCAGAAGTACGACTAAAAGGTATCGAGCAATTAAAGAAATTTGGCATTGAAGGACTTGTTGTTATTGGTGGAGACGGTTCTTACCAAGGTGCTAAAAAATTAACAGAGCAAGGATTCCCATGTGTCGGTGTACCAGGTACAATTGATAATGATATTCCTGGGACAGACTTCACAATTGGTTTCGATACAGCATTAAACACTGTTATTGATGCAATTGATAAAATTCGTGATACAGCTACATCTCATGAACGTACATATGTTATCGAAGTAATGGGGCGTCACGCTGGTGATATCGCATTATGGGCTGGTTTAGCAGATGGCGCAGAAACAATCTTAATTCCAGAAGAAGAGTATGACATGGAAGATGTTATTGCTCGTTTAAAACGTGGTAGTGAGCGTGGAAAGAAACATAGTATTATCGTTGTAGCAGAAGGTGTTGGAAGCGCGATTGACATCGGTAAACACATTGAAGAAGCAACAAACTTTGATACTCGTGTAACTGTATTAGGTCACGTACAACGTGGTGGATCACCAAGTGCACAAGATCGTGTATTAGCAAGCCGTCTTGGCGCAAGAGCAGTTGAACTGTTGATTGAAGGTAGAGGTGGACGCTGCGTTGGTATCCAAAATAACAAACTTGTTGATCATGACATTATCGAAGCGTTAGCTCAAAAGCATACGATTGATAAAGATATGTATCAATTATCTAAAGAATTATCCATCTAATTGGCGTAATATCGAATATTTGGGAACGGTTTCATAATTTTCGGAGGTGCAATATGCGTAAAACTAAAATTGTATGTACTATAGGTCCTGCTAGTGAAAGTATTGAGAAATTAGAGCAATTAATCGAAGCAGGTATGAACGTTGCTCGTTTAAACTTCTCTCATGGTAGCCATGAAGAGCACGGAGCACGTATCAAAAACATTCGTGAAGCTTCAAAGAAAACTGGTAAAACAGTTGCAATCTTACTTGATACAAAAGGTCCAGAAATCCGTACACATGACTTCGTAGACGGACAAGCTGAGCTTGTAACAGGTGCAGAAGTAGTTCTCTCTACTGAGCAAGTATTAGGAACTGCAGAAAAGTTCTCTGTATCTTATGCTGGTCTTTATGAGGATGTAGACCCAGGTTCTCGTATTCTAATCGATGACGGCCTTATCGAACTAGAAGTAATCGAGAAAGCTGACGGAAACATCCGTACAAAAGTATTGAACAGCGGAACTGTGAAAAATAAAAAAGGTGTTAACGTACCAAACGTAAGCATTAAGCTTCCTGGTATCACTGAAAAAGACGTAAAAGATATCGTCTTCGGTATCGAGCAAAAAGTTGATTTCATCGCGGCATCTTTCGTTCGTAAAGCAGCTGATGTGTTAGAAATCCGTGAACTGTTAGAAGCGCATAATGCACAATTCATTCAAATCGTACCAAAAATTGAAAACCAAGAAGGTATCGATAACATCGATTCTATCTTAGAAGTTTCTGACGGTTTAATGGTAGCTCGTGGTGACATGGGTGTAGAAATTCCACCAGAAGAAGTGCCGCTAGTACAAAAACGTCTAATCAAAAAATGTAACGTATTAGGTAAACCGGTTATTACTGCAACACAAATGTTAGATTCTATGCAACGTAACCCACGTCCAACTCGTGCGGAAGCAAGTGACGTAGCGAACGCAATCTTTGATGGTACAGATGCAATCATGCTTTCTGGTGAAACTGCAGCGGGACAATACCCGGTAGAAGCGGTAACAATGATGGCGAACATCGCAGTACGTGTTGAAAAATCATTGCAATATGAAGATATGTTCAAAAAGCGTATTAAAGAGTTCACTCCAACAATTACAGATGCAATTAGTCAATCTGTTGCACACACAGCGCTTGCTCTTGATGTAGCTGCAATCGTAGCTCCAACAGAAAGTGGATATACTGCAAAAATGATCTCTAAATATCGTCCAAAATCTCCAATCGTAGCTGTAACAACTGACGAGCAAGTGGGCCGTCGTCTTGCACTTGTTTGGGGTGTACAAGCGTTTATGGCTGAAAAGCGTGCAGCATCTACTGATGAAATGTTAGATACTGCAATTCAAACAGGTATGGATGCAGGTCTAATCGGACTTGGAGATACAGTTGTAATTACTGCTGGCGTACCAGTTGCTGAAACTGGCACAACAAACTTAATGAAAATCCATGTTGTTGGTGAAGAAATCGCTAAAGGACAAGGGATTGGTCGCAAAGCTGCAAAAGGTAAAGTAGTTGTAGCAAAAACAGCTGCAGAAGCTGTAGCGAACGTAACAGAAGGTGACATCCTTGTTACAACAAGCACTGATAAAGATATGATTCCTGCAATTGAAAAAGCTGCAGCTCTAGTTGTAGAAGAAGGTGGCTTAACAAGCCATGCGGCTGTTGTAGGTGTATCAATCGGTATCCCAGTTATCGTTGGGGTAAACGGTGTAACAACGACTTTAAAAAATGGCCAAGAAGTAACAGTTGATGCAGCGCGCGGAATTGTTTATAATGGACATGCGGAAGTGCTATAAGAAGTAATATGGAGAGAAGGATCGGAGTCCTTCTCTTTTTTTTGCAATTTAAATACAAAAACCATTCTGAAAAAAGAAATCTTCGGTAGTGGGAAAGGGATTTCATTTTTTGTTTGATGTTTTGTGGGTTGTTTTGAGGGTGTGAGGAAATCGAGAGAGTCTAATTAGGCTGTTGGGTAGCATGAGTATCTTACTTCCTGTAAATAGTATGATGAAGGAGGATGAGGGAATGAAGTGGCTTCTTTTTCTTTTAATTTTAATCCCTGCTGTTGAAATAACAGTATTAATTGGATCTAGTCATTTAATTGGTATGTGGCCGACGTTTGCTATGATCGTGTTTACAGGTATACTTGGCGCTTATTTAGCAAAACGACAAGGGCTTATAGTGTTGAAGGAGATTCAATTTCGGTTAAATAGAGGTGAAATGCCAGGAGATGCTGTATTAGATGGTATTTTTGTTTTTATAGGTGGACTTCTTCTTTTGACACCAGGATATGTGACGGATGTAATCGGGTTTATTTTTATATTTTCGGTAACACGACAGCCGTTTAAGTTCATGATGATTAAATGGTTAGAGCGGAAAATAAGAAGAAACACGACAATTATTGTACAAAAATAACACTTGAAACAGAAATGTTTTAAGTGTTATTTTTTTTGTCGAAATATAAAGTGTATATTTATTCATTTGTAGAAAAAGGAAGAAAAGGGATTGATATTTATGTTGAGAATAGAATAAAAATACAAAGATATTCTCAGTCGTATTATTTTATGCAAAAAACAAGGGAATCCCCCATTTATTATAGGGAATTCCCTTGCTTATTTTATTGCGAACAACGACTATTGTGGGAAATTTATTTTAATGGTGTGCCTTTAATAAACTTCCATAAATCATGAAATACATGAGCTTTGTGCAATGTGTTTAATAATACTAATGTAACTGGGCCAATAATTAATCCTAAGAAACCATATAGCTTAAACCCAACGAATAACGCAATAAGTGTTGGTAATGGATCGAGTCCGATGTTGGAGGATAACACTTTCGGTTCCATAATTTGTCTTTGAACAATGACAACAATATATAAAATAAGTAGACCAATTGTGAAAGCTGTGTCCCCTGTGAAAAATACATATATAATCCAAGGAACAAAGACTGCTCCCGTTCCTAAATAAGGAAGTAAGTCTACAATTCCTGTAATGATTGCGATTGTGATGGCGTATGGTACGCGCAAAATTAATAGTCCAATTAGTACGATGACGGTGGTCATAGATACAAGTGTGAGTTGTGCTTTTACAAATCCAAATAATGCTTTTCGTAAATCAACAAAAATAGTCTTTCCGTATCCGTGTATGCGATTTGGAAGTAATCGCTTTACTTTATGAGCGAGTGTATGCCAATCAAAACTAATAAAGAAAGTCGCTAATAGGATGAAGACGAGGACTGTTAAAGTTGTTGGGAGTGCACTGATGAAATTTGTTAATCCACTTATAATGGCGGTTAACAGCTCTTTCATTTGCTTTGTTGCTTCCGTTCCTAGATTTTGAATGTTTTGTGTAATTGTATATTGTTGTGATTCACCAAGATGATTAAATTTAGAAATTAAATCATCATATAAAGGCATAATATTATTGAGTGCAAATTGCTGTGCATACTGTACAATTGCTGGAAACTTTTCTGTGACGATTTGTAGTAAGTAAGTTGTGGCGGAAATCGCTTCTGTCACAAGATATGTAACAAGTCCGACGATGGCACCAAACACGAGAATTAAGCTGACGAGTACCGCTAAGGCACGAGGGAATTGTAGTTTTTGATTGAGAAAATTTACGACTGGATTAATCAAATAAGCAAAAGCTAATGCGATGATAAAAGGGTATATAAGACCTGAAACATACAAAAGCGCATAAAAGCCAATTGTTGTTGCTAAAATGACAAATATAAGTCGCAATACGATATACAGTGAGTTTCGATTCAAAGGTGCTTACCTCCCATTCCAAATTGTATTTATGTTATAGTGGAATGATGGATTTATCCTGCTATTCACGGGCAGTATGAATTACTTCAAGGTGCGAAGTAATCGGCGCGTAAAAGCTTGACGGTGAAGGCTAATCAATAGTAAATGTTTTCTCTGTACTGATTGACGAGAGCTTCACTTTACCTACTTTTTATTTTACCGGTTTCTTATAAGAAAAGAAAGAAGTGTGCTTTTCTTTCTCGGTAAATATAAAAACAACTTATTTTGGTCTCGTTTAGAGCGTTTAAGGTCTGCTGTATCATCTATATTGATTGATGAATACTCTTGCCTATATCGTGTATAACGATATGTTTAACAGCGATTTACTTTGTAAACAGGTTCATTATTTTCAGAAAGGAAGTGTAATCATGATTAGTCAATCAACGTTATTTTTATTCATACTACTTATTATTGGACTTATTGCTAAAAATCAATCGCTCACTGTAGCGGTTGGCGTTTTATTTTTATTAAAGTGGACGTTTCTAGGAGAGAAAATTCTTCCATATTTACAAACGAAAGGAATTAATCTTGGTGTAACGGTTATTACGATTGCGGTTCTTGTTCCGATCGCTACGGGTGAAATTGGATTTAAGCAGCTTGGTGAAGCAGCTAAATCGTATTATGCATGGATTGCGCTCGCTTCAGGGATAGCGGTTGCTTTGTTAGCGAAGGGTGGTGTGCAGTTATTAACGAACGATCCTCATATTACAACTGCGCTTGTATTTGGAACAATTATTGCAGTTGCATTATTTAATGGAGTTGCTGTAGGACCATTAATTGGAGCTGGAATTGCCTATGCTGTGATGAACATTATACAGATGTTTAAGTGAAAAATTTTATAGTAATATAAAATTTTTGAATTCTTTCCATTCACAAAAGTCAGATAATTGTTTATAATAGAATTAGAAAACATGTAAAGGCTACATAGCAACGAAGACTTACACCAGATAAAATAAAAACAACATAAAATAATTTTCTGCTGACATTGTTTTATGTTGTTTTTATCATAAACTCTTCGAAACTAGTTTTCCTCACCATCTATTGTTCTAAGCGTGAGGATTCGGAGAGAAACTCACGCTCATGCTTTGATAAAGCAATGGAACAACGAGATGGGAACATCACAACAAATTTGCATGATCGTGCATTTTGCTTGCCTAAAGAGTGAACGGGCGTTCATAATTTAGGAGGGAAGCAAACAGATATAAGGGAGCAAGGTTGGGAGAATTTTCAGGAAAAGGAGAGAATGTCATGACTGTTATTCGAGGATTAGAAGGGGTAGTAGCAACAACATCATCTGTGAGTTCTATTATTGATGATACATTAACGTATGTTGGGTATAATATTGATGATTTAGCGGAAAATGCTACGTTTGAAGAAGTGGTATATTTATTATGGCACCGTAAACTTCCTAATGAAGAGGAATTAAATGAGTTAAAAGAAACTCTATCTGAATATTCTAAAGTTCCAAGTGAGATTTTATCATATTTAAAACAAGTAGATTTAAAGATTGCACATCCGATGTCTGTTTTACGAACTGCGATTTCCATGTTATCATTATACGATGAGAGCGCTGAATTAATGGATGAGAAGTCCAATTATTTGAAAGCGGTTAAATTACAGGCTCAAGTAGGGACTCTGGTTGCAGCGTATGCAAGAATTCGTAAAGGTTTAGAAGTGGTTGAGCCACGAAAAGATTTATCATTAGCTGCAAACTTTATTTATATGTTAAATAACCGCGAACCAAATGAAGTGGAAATTGAAGCTTTTGATAAAGCTCTTGTACTTCATGCGGATCATGAATTAAATGCTTCTACATTTACAGCTCGCGTTTGCGTTGCGACACTTTCAGACGTATATTCTGGTATTACAGCAGCGATTGGTGCTTTAAAAGGACCTCTTCACGGCGGAGCGAATGAAAATGTAATGAAGATGTTAAAAGAAATTGGCGAAGAAGAAAATGTAGAATCCTATATTCATAACGCACTTCAAAATAAGGTGAAAATTATGGGATTTGGCCATCGCGTATATGAGCACGGTGATCCTCGCGCGAAACATTTACGTGAAATGTCTAAGAAATTATGCGTGCTTTTAGGGGAAGAGAAATGGTATAATATGTCTATCAAAATCGAAGACATTGTCACAAAAGAAAAAGGTCTTCCACCAAATGTCGATTTCTATTCTGCTTCTGTTTACCATTGTTTAGGAATTGATCATGATTTATTTACACCAATCTTTGCAATCAGTCGTATGTCAGGTTGGTTAGCTCATATTCTAGAACAATATGAAAATAACCGCTTAATTCGTCCGCGTGCTGATTATAATGGACCAACGCACCAACGCTATGTTCCATTAGCACAACGATAAGTTAAAAACACTATTTAGATAGTGGAAATACACTTTCAAAAATCTGATTTTTTCGCAAAGATATAATGATTAGAATATTTTAATTTGACTAACGGTTTGAACTGAGGGTTTTATTCCCTCAGTTTCACACATATGAAATTTCAAACATGGGGGTTATCACAGTGACGACAGGAGAAAAAATTACTGTAACGAATGGTGTTATGAATGTACCAAACAATCCGATTATTCCTTTTATTGAAGGTGATGGAATTGGACCAGATATTTGGGCGGCAGCATCTCGTGTATTAGAAGCAGCTGTTGAAAAAGCTTATGATGGTGAGAAGAAAATCGTTTGGAAAGAAGTGCTTGCAGGGGAAAAAGCATTCAACCAAACAGGTGAATGGTTACCAGAAGAGACGTTAAATGAAATTCGCGAATATTTAATCGCGATTAAAGGCCCACTTACAACGCCTGTTGGTGGCGGCATTCGTTCTCTAAACGTAGCGCTTCGTCAAGAGTTAGACTTATACGTATGTTTACGTCCAGTTCGTTATTTTGAAGGTGTTCCTTCACCTGTAAAACGTCCGGAAGATACTGATATGGTGATTTTCCGTGAAAATACAGAAGACATTTATGCTGGTATTGAATATGCACAAGGATCTCCAGAAGCACAAAAAGTGCTTGAGTTCTTAAAAGAAACAATGGGTGTAAACAAAATTCGCTTCCCAGAAACATCAGGGATTGGTATTAAACCAATTTCAGAAGAAGGAACAAAGCGTCTTGTTCGTGCTGCAATTCAATATGCAATTAACGAAAAACGCTCTTCTGTTACATTAGTTCATAAAGGAAACATTATGAAATTTACAGAAGGTGCTTTCAAAAACTGGGGTTATGAAGTTGCGGAACAAGAATTCGGCGATAAAGTATTCACTTGGTCTGAATATGACCGTATTGTTGAAAAAGATGGTAAAGATGCAGCGAATAAAGCGATGACAGAGGCTGAAGCAGCTGGTAAAATCATTGTTAAAGATTCTATTGCAGATATCTTCTTACAACAAATTTTAACACGTCCACGTGAGTTTGATGTTGTTGCAACAATGAACTTAAATGGTGATTATATTTCTGATGCACTTGCAGCACAAGTAGGGGGCATTGGTATTGCACCTGGTGCAAACATTAACTATGTTACTGGACATGCTATTTTTGAAGCGACACATGGTACAGCTCCAAAATATGCAGGTTTAGATAAAGTAAATCCATCTTCTGTTCTTCTTTCAGGAGTATTATTATTAGAGCATTTAGGATGGAATGAAGCTGCGAAATTAGTAACTGCTTCAGTAGAAAAAACAATTGCTTCAAAAGTGGTAACATATGACTTCGCACGTCTTATGGATGGCGCAACTGAAGTGAAATGTTCCGAATTTGCTGATGCCCTTATTAACAATATGGACTTAGCGGTAATCAAAAACGCATAATTCAAAGTGGGGGAGAAATTATGACAATCAAACGCAAAAAAGTATCAGTCATCGGTGCAGGATTTACCGGAGCAACAACAGCGTTTTTATTAGCTCAAAAAGAGCTTGCAGATGTTGTATTAGTGGACATTCCACAACTGGAGAATCCAACAAAAGGGAAAGCGTTAGATATGTTAGAAGCAAGCCCTGTACAAGGTTTTGATGCTAACATTATCGGCACATCTGATTACGTAGATACTGCTGATTCTGACGTTGTTGTTATTACAGCAGGAATTGCACGTAAACCAGGTATGAGCCGTGATGATTTAGTAGCAACAAACTCTAAAATTATGAAAAGTATTACGAAAGATATCGCAAAACATTCACCAAACGCAATTATTGTTGTGTTAACAAATCCAGTTGATGCAATGACATATTCTGTATTTAAAGAAGCTGGATTCCCGAAAGAGCGTGTTATCGGTCAATCTGGTGTATTAGATACAGCTCGTTTCCGTACATTCATCGCACAAGAATTAAATCTTTCTGTTAAAGACATTACAGGATTCGTTCTTGGTGGCCACGGTGATGACATGGTGCCTCTTGTACGTTATTCTTATGCGGGCGGTATTCCATTAGAAACATTAATTCCTGCAGAACGCTTAGAAGAAATCGTAGAACGTACGCGTAAAGGCGGCGGCGAAATTGTAAGTTTACTAGGAAACGGTAGTGCATACTACGCGCCAGCTGCTTCTTTAGTTGAAATGACTGAAGCGATTTTAAAAGATCAACGCCGCGTATTACCAGCTATCGCATACCTTGAAGGTGAATATGGCTATAGCGACCTTTACCTAGGTGTACCAGTAATTCTAGGTGGTAACGGAATTGAAAAAATTATTGAATTAGAACTTCGTGAAGAAGAAAAAGAAGCGTTAGATCGTTCGGTAGAATCTGTACGTAACGTTATGAAAGTTCTTATTTAATACAAAATATATGTTAGAAAAAGATTCGGGGTCCCGAATCTTTTTCTACTATTTAGAGGATTATTTTTTTAAAATAATATGAAAACGCTATCATTAATTGTGTCCTACAATGGGAACATAGACTTATAATATACATTGCCCTCATTATAGTAGCGCTTCGGATAATATATTGCTTTTGGTAGGATAATAAAATAAAAATTGGAGGGGGATTGTAACATGTTAAAGAAAAAAATTCAAATTGGTCGTCGAATGGATGAGATTACAGTAGGAGAAAAGTTATCTATCACTGAAAAAATTGAGGATAAAGATCTGTTATTGTATTTAGGATTAACAAATGATTCAAATCCATTATATATTCAGCATGATTACGCATCCCAAACTCCGTATGAAAAACCAATTGTACCAAGCATTATGTTAACGGGTATGATTACAACGGCAGTTACGAAATATTTACCAGGTCCAGGCAGTCATGTTGTTAGGAAGGACCTGACTTTTGTGAAGCCTGTACATCATTATGAAACTTTGCAAATTCATTTTGAAGTTGTAGCAGTTGCGGGGGAAGAGCATACGATTGATATGCGTGTATTCGCTTATGATGAAAAAGAAGAAGTGGTTGTGAAAGGTGTACTAACAGTAGCGCCGCCTTACAAATCAGCTTCTATTTTAGAAAAAGCATTGGATAATTTTTAATAATGAGTTAGTAAGAGTGTAATGAAAAATAGTGCTAACCTATTATATGCTAGGTTAGCACTATTTTTTTATCCCGCATTAACGGACAGTAACACTCCCACCTCAAAATTCAGCGAAAGCAAAGAAGTTAGGTGGGAGATGAACTGTCCGTAAAAGCCCGATTGGTGAGGGCTAATAATCAGTGGGGGACGAAGAAAACCCCCACTGATTAAAGTTTTACTTTATAGGATCGAATGTAAGTATAACTTAACTGAAAAACCCTTCTGCAAACCCTTCTGAGAAATCAGAGATGCCAGTTTGTAATGTTTCCCAGTTTGAAAAGCCGGCAGTAAAACCAACTACAAATAATAAAGCGAAGCCAGATAATACCCAATTTTTACGATTCATTTTGAATTCGCTCCTTAATAGTTTAATCTTTATATTAAAATTTAATTATATTGATTATTACATTTTAAGGAGATATAAGTCAAATGGATACCTGTTTTTAGCCACGTGGCCAAAGAATAATAAACACACCGACAAGGCAAACAGCTGCACCAGCCCAATCGAACAAATCAGGTGTTTTCTTATCAACCATCCATCCCCATAATAAACTCATGAGAATAAATACACCGCCATAAGCTGCGTATACACGTCCGAAACTAGAAAATACTTGGAATGTGGCAATTACACCATATAAACATAAAATGATTCCTCCTATTAGACCGAACCAGATGGAACCACCTTCTCGTATCCATTTCCAGATGAGATATCCACCACCAATTTCAGCTAGTCCGGCAAGAATGAAAATAACAGCTGCTTTAAACATGAATATGTACCATCGCTTTCTATTAGATATATTTTCCTATATAACTATAGCACAATCAAACTTAGTGAATGGACAATTCTATTGAGAGGGGGATTGTTTTCTAGTATGATGGAAATAGTGGGGAAATACTAGGATGAAGAAGGTTTCAAGTCTATAACTTGGAGGAAGAGAATGAGCAATCGAATTTTAGTTGTTGATGATGAGGAGTTTATTTTAACTTTAATTGAATTCAATTTGCAGCAAGCAGGATTTGAAGTGATAACAGCGATGGATGGTGAAGTTGCGCTTCATAAAGCAACAACGGAACGTCCAGATCTGATTATATTAGATTTAATGCTTCCAAAAATGGATGGTATGGAAGTGTGTAAAGAATTACGTTTGCAGCGTATTATGACACCTATTTTAATGCTAACAGCGAAAGATGATGAGTTTGATAAAGTGTTAGGTCTTGAGCTTGGGGCAGATGATTATATGACAAAGCCATTTAGCCCAAGGGAAGTTGTTGCACGTGTGAAGGCAATTTTACGTCGTACGAAATTGCAAGATGAACCAGTTTCAGAAGTGCAGGATGAAAATAGTATCAATATCTATGATTTAAGAATTTTACCTGAATTTTATGAGGCGTATTTCCAAGGAGAAAAGCTAGAACTAACGCCAAAAGAATTTGAGTTACTTGTATATTTAGCAAGGAATAAGGGTCGTGTATTAACACGTGATCAGTTACTAAGTGCTGTATGGAATTATGATTTTGCCGGCGATACAAGAATCGTCGATGTTCATATTAGTCATTTGCGGGATAAAATTGAAAAGAATACGAAAAAACCAGCGTACATTAAAACAATTCGTGGATTAGGTTATAAATTAGAGGAGCCAAAGGGGGATGAATAAATTTCGCTCGAGGCTTCTCTTTACATTTGTTTCTCTTATTATTCTTATTTTAGTTGGACTAGGAGTACTTTTGGAAACGGTGTTTGAGAATTACTACATCGATCATGCGAAAGACAGAACGGTAAAAGAGGCAAGATATGTTGCTTCATTAGTAGAGGCGGAAGGTATTGATCATGTTCTAAAAGCGCCAAACGTATTTGAGAAATTAGAAGAACAAGTGCCGGTTTCGGTTATATTTACTGATGAAGCGAAGAAAGTCAAATATAGTAAAGGTAAGCAACCTATATTCGACCAAGCGACAATTGAGGAACTTTCCTCTGAAACAGCAAAACAAAAAAATAGAGTGATTACGAAGGAAACAGATGATAAAAATGTATTCCATCATGCGGTGTTTGTTCAAGATGCAGAGGGGAAGCAAGGGTACATCATTCTAAAAAGTACAATTGCTCCTTTGAAAGATGTTCATCAAAAAACGTGGGGATTACTCATTGTAGGGTTTGTGATTGCTTGTCTTGTTGTTGTTTTTCTTGGTGTGAAAATTACAGGTCAATATATTCGTCCGATAGAGTCTGTTACGAAAGTAGCGATTGAATTGGCGAAGGGGAATTATAAAGCGCGTGCTTATGAAAGTCATTCAGATGAAACGGGGATGTTAAGTAAGGCAATCAATATTTTAGCGCGTAATTTACAAGAAATGACGCTAGAGCAAGAAATGCAACAAGATCGTTTACATACACTGATTGAAAATATGGGAAGCGGTATGATTTTAATTGATAGCCGTGGTTATATAAGTCTTGTAAACCGTTCGTATAAAGAAATATTTCATGTAACGGATGAAGAGTATTTAGATCGTTTGTATTATGAAGCATTTCTTCATGCAGAAATCATTGAACTTGTGGAAGAAATTTTTATGACAGAAGTGAAAGTACGCAAGCAAATGCTACTGCCACTTGGTATTGAAAGAAAGCACTTTGAAGTATATGGCGCACCAATTATTGGGACAAATCATGAATGGAAAGGGATTGTTCTCGTATTCCACGATATAACAGAGCTAAAGAAACTAGAGCAAATGCGAAAAGACTTTTTAGCAAATGTTTCACATGAATTAAAGACGCCAATTACTTCTATTAAGGGATTTTCTGAAACGTTACTTGATGGTGCGATGGAAAATCAGCAGTTTTGCGAGCATTTCCTGAACATTATTTTAAAGGAAAGCGAGCGTATGCAAGGCTTAATCGAAGACTTATTGGATCTATCAAAGATTGAACAACAAGGATTTAAGTTAAATATGGGTACTGTTGAGATGAAGGAATTGCTTGAAGAAATTAAAATGGTGCTAGAGAATAAATCACAAGATAAAGAAATTTCCTTACAAGTTGATGTGTTGAGACACGTTTCAGTGATAGGAGATCCGAGCCGATTAAAACAAATCTTTATCAATTTAGTTAATAATGCAATTGTATACACACCAGCCGGCGGGACGGTTTCTGTAGAGTTGTTAGAGGATGAACATAACGCTTATATACAGGTATCTGATACAGGAATTGGGATTAGTAAAGAAGAAATCCCGCGTATTTTTGAACGTTTTTATCGTGTAGATAAAGCGAGAAGCAGAAATACAGGCGGTACAGGCCTTGGGTTATCGATTGTAAAACATTTAGTAGAAGCCCATCATGGGACAGTTACTGTAGAGAGTGAAGTAGGGGAAGGAACAACATTTACAGTTGCTTTACCGAAATCGGATTTGGAGAAGTAATGATAATGTGCAACCTTTATCCCGCTATTCGCGGGCAGTAAGACCCCCACCTCAAAGTTCAGCAAAAGCAAAGAAGGTAGGTGGAGTCGGGCTGCCCGTAAAAGCCCGATTGGTGAGGGCTAATAATCAGTGGGGTATGGAAAAACCACTAATTAAAGTTTCACTTTATTGGATGAGAGCTATATAAATCTATTTTGATTTTTCGATATATAAGTCGTTGATATGAAAAAGGTGACCTACACTCGTTTTTTCTCTCTGCTTTAACTTGGCATGGAGCAGGAAGAGGGTCTGACCGCTTCTATGCATGGCCGGATACTCTCTCTCGCCTAAAAAGAAAGGGTTTATGTCGGTTTCTTAATTTGGATTTATATAGTAAACGTTTGAACGGGATATATTTACATTATATTAACAATAGCTTCATTAAATATTAATAAAGTCCTGTTAATATAATACATGAAAACCCCTTCATCCAAGGAGTAATTTTGGACGAGAATAGGTGCTCTATTCTCGTCACTTCCCTTTTTGTGAAACTATAATATCTTTGTTTTTGAAATATCTCTATGTAACTTATATCCAAGTGTTATATCAATACGATAAGGTTATTTTAATTCATGAGATATTGTGACAGCATCTCCATTTTACATTAAATATATGTAGTAGGAAGAACCGTTATTTTTCTTCTCTCTCTTAGTCGTGTTAATATAGAGAGAAGGAAAAGACGGTTTTTTCTTTCTATATAAATCCATTTTGATTTTTCAATATATAAGTCACTGCTATGAAGAACAAAAGGTGACCTGCGCTCGTTTTCTCTTTTTGTTTTAACTTGGCATGGGGTGACCGCTTCTATGCATGGCTGGATGCTCTCTCCCTCCTAAAAAAAGGGGTTATGTCGGTTTTTTAATTTGGATTTATATATAAATCGTTTTAAATTTGTATGGGGAGGTTTCTAATTTGGAAAAAAAGGTCGTATTAGTCGATGGAAATAATATCGCGTATCGTGCTTTCTTTGCACTGCCGCTTTTAAATAACGACAAAGGTATACATACGAACGCAATTTATGGTTTTACGATGATGTTAATGAGAATATTAGAAGAAGAAAAACCAACACATATGCTTGTTGCGTTTGATGCGGGTAAAACAACATTTCGTCACAAAACATTTAGCGAATATAAAGGAGGTCGTCAAAAAACGCCACCTGAGCTATCAGAGCAATTCCCATTTATTCGTGAACTGTTAGATGCGTTTCACGTACCACGCTATGAGTTAGAGAACTATGAAGCAGATGACATTATGGGCACACTAGCGAAAGAAGCGAACGAACAAGGTGCTCACGTAAAAGTTATTTCTGGAGATAAAGATTTACTGCAGCTTGTTTCTGATACTACGCTTGTATGTATTCCGCGTAAAGGGATTACAGAAGTAGATGAATATACGAAAGAAGCGTTATTCGAAAAATATAGTTTATCACCAAAGCAAATTATTGATATGAAAGGTTTAATGGGAGATCAATCGGATAACATCCCAGGTGTACCGGGAGTTGGTGAGAAGACAGCAATCAAATTGTTAACGCAATTTGAAACAGTAGAAGCAGTATATGAGAACTTAGACAAGGTGAGCGGAAAAAAATTAAAAGAAAATCTAGAAATGAATAAAGAGCAAGCGTTTATGAGTAAAGAGCTTGCCACAATTATTACCGATGCACCAATTACAGTGCATGTAGATGATATCGAATACAAAGGATATGAAGCAAGTGACGTCATTCCAATGTTCGAGAATTTAGGATTTACTTCGCTATTAAATAAGCTCGGTGCGACTCCTGAAGAAACAGCTCCAGCTGAATTAGATGATATTTCATTTGATATTGCAGAAGAAGTGACAGAAGAAATGCTGCAGCAAGATAGTGCAATTATTGTGGAAGTACAAGAAGACAATTATCATAAAGCTGATATTCAAGGGTTCGGTATTCAAAATGAAAATGGCTGTTATTTCATTCCGAGCGATGTTGCGCTAAAATCTGAAACTTTTAAGAAGTGGCTTGCAGATGATGAAATGAGAAAGTATACGTTTGATGCGAAACGTGCCATTGTTGCACTTAAGTGGAAAGGTATAGAGATTCAAGGGATTGACTTTGATTTACTAATTGCCGCTTATTTACTTGATCCAGCAGATACAGATAAAGATTTCCGTGCCGTAGCGAAAATGAAAGAAACGCATGCTGTTAAATCTGATGAAGAAGTGTATGGAAAAGGTGCAAAACGTGCGGTTCCTGCGCAAGATATAGTCGCGGAGCACGTAGCTCGAAAAGTACATGTATTATACGATGTGCAAAAAACATTTGTAGAAGAACTACAAAAAAATGAACAATATGAACTATTTACTGAGCTTGAAATGCCGCTTGCTCGTGTGTTAGCTGAAATGGAAGTGAAAGGTGTTACGGTTGATACAGAGCGCTTACGTAGTATGGGAGATGAGCTTGCTGGAAGGCTTAAGGAAATGGAACAAGAAATTTATGAGCTTGCAGGAACGGAATTTAATATTAATTCTCCAAAGCAGCTTGGCGTGATTCTATTTGAGAATTTAAACCTACCGGTTATTAAAAAGACGAAAACAGGATATTCTACGTCAGCTGATGTGCTGGACAAGTTAATGGAGCATCATGAAATTATCCCTAAAATTTTACACTATCGTCAATTAGGAAAATTAAATTCGACATATATTGAAGGATTATTAAAAGTTGTTCATGAAGATTCATCTAAAATTCATACTCGTTTTAATCAAGTGTTAACGCAAACGGGCCGATTAAGTTCTACAGACCCAAACTTGCAAAATATCCCGATCCGTTTAGAAGAAGGAAGAAAGATTCGTCAGGCGTTCATTCCTTCAAAAGAAGGCTGGGTTATGTATGCAGCCGATTATTCACAAATTGAACTGCGTGTCTTGGCGCATATTGCAAAAGACAAAGGGTTAGTAGAAGCGTTCCAGCATGATATGGATATTCATACGAAAACTGCAATGGACGTGTTTGGCGTTGGAAAAGATGAAGTAACATCGAATATGAGACGTCAAGCAAAAGCGGTTAACTTCGGAATTGTGTATGGTATTAGTGACTATGGGCTTTCACAAAACTTAGGAATCACACGAAAAGCAGCAGGGGAATTTATTGAAAAGTATTTCGCAAGCTTCCCTGGTGTAAAAGAATATATGGATGAGATTGTACAAGAAGCGAAGCAAAAAGGATACGTTTCTACATTATTAAATCGTCGCCGTTATATTCCGGAAATTACGAGTCGTAATTTTAATTTGCGCAGCTTTGCGGAGCGTACTGCGATGAATACACCAATTCAAGGTAGTGCGGCAGATATTATTAAAAAAGCGATGATTATTATGGCGGATCGCTTAGAAGAAGAAGGCTTACAAGCGCGTCTTCTTCTGCAAGTACACGATGAATTGATCTTTGAAGTGCCAAAAGAAGAAGTAGAAAAATTAGAAAAGCTTGTACCTGAAGTGATGGAGCATGCGATTGAACTTGCTGTTCCTCTAAAAGTTGATTATTCTTCTGGTCCAACTTGGTATGACGCAAAATAAGGAAGTGATTGAATGCCTGAACTACCAGAGGTTGAAAATGTTAGAAGGACACTTAAAAACCTTGTAACGGGAAAAACAATTCAAGATGTGATTGTAACGTATCCAAAATTAGTAAAGCGACCAGATGACGCAGAGCTCTTTAAAGAAATGTTACGAGGTGAAAAGATTGAACGGATTGAGCGAAGAGGTAAGTTTTTACTTCTATATGTAACAAAGTATGTTATTGTTTCACATTTGCGTATGGAAGGGAAATATTTGCTTCATAAAGATGATGAGCCGGTAGATAAACATACGCATGTGCGTTTCCAGTTTACAGATGGTACAGAGTTACACTATAAAGATGTAAGAAAGTTCGGCACGATGCATCTCTTTAAAAAAGGTGAAGAATTTGACCAAATGCCACTTGCTGATTTAGGGCCTGAGCCATTTGACGTTGAACTGACAGTAGGGTATTTGCAAGAAAGATTGCAAAAGACAAACCGTAAAATAAAAGTTGTATTGCTCGATCAACGTCTTTTAGTCGGGCTTGGTAATATATATGTAGATGAAGTTTTATTCCGTTCCGGGATTCACCCGGAACGAGAAGCTTCATCTTTAATGAAAGCTGAAATTGAAAAGATTCATGCGGCGACCGTTGCAACATTAGCGGAGGCTGTTGAGCGCGGTGGAAGTACAATCAGAACGTATATCAATTCGCAAGGACAAATTGGCTCGTTCCAAGAGCTTCTAAATGTGTATGGAAGAAAAGGTGAACCATGCGTAACTTGTGGGAACGTGATTGAAAAGACAGTTGTTGGTGGACGAGGAACGCATTATTGTCCTATGTGCCAGCCAAAAAGCTAAGAAAGATATCGTTTTCTAATAACATCGGATAGGCATTTGTCATATACATACAGCAAAGCTATGTATAGGGAAGGAGCTTACCGATGTATCATTATTTCTCTCTTATTTTATTAGCTTTTACATTAAGTTTGGATAGCTGTAGTGTAGGGCTTACTTATGGTTTGCGGAGCGTACGGATTCCGTTAAAATCGATACTCATCATTGGAATGTGTTCAGCGGCTGTTATGCTTGTGTCGATGGGAATTGGACATATGATTGCTAAGGTGTTTTCTCCGGTGATTGCAACGCGCATTGGCGGAATCGTTTTAGTGGCTATTGGAGCGTGGGTGTTGTATCAGTTTTTTCGGAGTGATAAAAAAGACGAACCGCAGCAAGAAGAGAAAGTTTGGAAGTTAGAAATTGCTTCGCTTGGGTTAGTCATTCAAATTTTACGGAAACCGACTGTTGCCGATTTTGATAAATCAGGCACGATTTCTGGTGGGGAAGCCTTGCTTTTAGGTATCGCTCTTTCAGTAGACTCGTTTGGAGCAGGGATTGGTGCATCCTTACTAGGATATACACCCGCCATGATGGCAGTGTTAGTTGCCGTTATGAGTTCTCTGTTTTTATTTATCGGAATGAGGCTAGGAACGGTTTTATCGAATATGCGATGGTTACAAAAATTTACGTTCCTACCTGGGATTTTACTTATTATTATTGGAATTTGGAAAATGTAAGTGGGAGCGTGAAACATAAGTTTCACGCTTCTATTTGTGAGGAGGAAATAGAATGACAATTGTTATAGGTTTAACAGGAGGTATTGCAAGTGGAAAAAGTACTGTTTCACAAATGTTTCGTGAACTGCAAATACCTGTAATTGACGCGGATATTATTGCAAGAGAAGTTGTAGAACAAGGTAAAGAAGCATATAAAGAAATTATAGAGGTATTCGGTGAAGATGTATTACAAGTAGATGGCAAACTAGATCGCCAAAAGCTTGGGAGTATAGTATTTCATAATGAAGAAAAACGATTGCAGTTAAACAAAATTGTTCATCCTGCTGTTCGGAAAGAAATGAATGTTCAGAAGGATATGTACATAAAAGAAGGAGTGCAAGCGGTTGTGTTAGATATTCCGCTTCTATTTGAGAGTAAGTTAACAGCACTTGTTGATCGGATTGTAGTTGTAGCTGTATCACCTAGTATGCAATTAGAACGTTTAATGAAGCGAAATGGCTTTACAGAAGAGGATGCGAAAGCACGTATTGATTCGCAAATGCCTTTAGCGGAGAAAGCAACATTAGCTAATAAAGTTATTTATAATGATGGCACAATTGCTGAGACAAAAGCGCAATTACAGCTCATTTTAAAAGAATGGAACATTATTAACTAAAAAATTGTGAAATTAGTGAAAATGCTTAGTGACATATCTTCTTTTTGTGTTATACTATTATTGGGATTGGAGATAAATAGTATAACGCATTCAAGGGGGATAACATATTATGACTCGTGTGGCAATTAATGGATTTGGACGTATTGGGAGAATGGTATTTCGTCAAGCGATAAAAGAAAGCGCATTCGAAATTGTAGCGATTAACGCAAGCTATCCACCAGAAACATTAGCACATTTAATCAAGTATGATACAGTTCATGGCAAGTTTGACGGAACAGTGGAAGCATTTGAAGATCATTTATTAGTGGATGGGAAAATGATTCGCCTTCTAAACAACCGCGATCCAAAAGAATTGCCTTGGAAAGAACTGGATGTTGAAATTGTAATTGAAGCAACTGGTAAATTTAATGCGAAAGAAAAAGCAATTCTTCACGTAGAAGCTGGGGCGAAAAAGGTTATTTTAACAGCACCTGGTAAAAATGAAGATGTAACAATTGTAGTTGGTGTAAACGAAGAACAATTAGATATTACAAACCATACTGTGATTTCAAATGCATCTTGTACAACAAACTGTTTAGCGCCTGTTGTTAAGGTGTTAGATGAGCAATTTGGAATTGAAAACGGTTTAATGACAACTGTTCATGCTTATACAAATGACCAAAAAAATATTGATAACCCACATAAAGATTTACGAAGAGCGCGTGCTTGTGGACAGTCTATTATTCCTACAACAACAGGCGCTGCGAAAGCTCTAGCGAAAGTTCTTCCACATTTAAACGGAAAACTTCATGGGATGGCACTTCGTGTTCCGACACCAAACGTGTCTCTTGTTGACTTAGTAGTAGATGTAAAACGTGATGTAACAGTTGAGGAAATTAATGAAGCGTTTAAAACTGTTGCAAACGGTCCATTGAAAGGGATTATTGAGTTCAGTGAGGAACCTTTAGTTTCGATTGACTTTAATACAAATACACACTCAGCTATCATTGATAGTTTATCTACAATGGTAATGGGCGAACGTAAAGTGAAAGTACTTGCTTGGTATGATAACGAGTGGGGTTACTCTCGCCGCGTTGTAGATCTTGTGAAGTTAGTTGGTGCTGAATTAACAAAACAAGAAAGTGTGCAACACATTTAATGATACAAGGAAGGCAAGCGATTGCTTGTCTTCTTTTTTATGCTTTTTTCTGAAAAGGAAAAAAATTATATGAGTATATTTTTATAAATGGTACATATAAAAAAACATTGTGATTACTGCATTTGTGAATCAATTATTTTTTTTGGGGAAAAGTAAAGAAGAGAATATGACAAAAAATCGAAAAAACTGTTGTTGCAAAATGAAAATAAACAAAGTATACTAACACTCGTAAACTTAAGAGCTGAGGTACGTAGTTACTACTTAAAGGGTTAGGACCTCTCTGGACTAACTTTCCCCCGTGGTAGTAGAGCAAGCCAAATTGCAAATTAGTTTTCAATTCGAACAGTTAGATTAAATTTTTATGAGGGGGAACTGTAGAATGGATACTATGGACACGATGGGTCGTCACGTAATCGCTGAACTGTGGGATTGCGATTTCGACAAGCTTAATGATATGCCGTTTATTGAACAATTATTTGTGGATGCAGCACTAAGAGCTGGTGCTGAAGTACGTGAGGTTGCTTTTCATAAATTTGCGCCACAGGGTGTAAGTGGAGTTGTAATCATTTCGGAGTCACATTTAACAATTCATAGCTTTCCAGAGCACGGCTATGCAAGTATTGATGTTTATACTTGCGGGGATCGTATTGATCCAAATGTTGCTGCAGAGTATATTGCAGAAGGTTTAAATGCGAAAACGCGAGAGAGCATCGAGCTTCCTCGAGGCACAGGTAGCTTCGAAATTAAGCATAGAGAAACAAAAGCTCTTTAAAAAAGAACATAATTGATTTAAAATGTAAAGAGGTGTATAATGCACCTCTTTTTAGTTTATATAAATTTGAAATTGTAAAATGGTAGACTGTTTTTGACGAATGCTTGCTATAAAGTAAATTTTTAAAAAGTAATGTATTATTGAACGTGAATAGTAGGATAAGGTAGTGAGCAAATACAAATAGGTTATATAATATTGTATATATATTTTCACATGTAGATGAAGTAAAAAGAATGAAGATTAAATTGCAAGGGAGTGAATGAGTTGCGTTGTCCAGCCTGTTTTCATAATGGTACAAGAGTATTGGATTCACGTCCGGTAGATGAGGGACGCTCCATTCGAAGAAGAAGAGAGTGTGAAAGTTGTTTAAATCGATTTACCACATTTGAACGAGTAGAAGAACCACCTCTTATTGTTGTAAAAAAAGAGGGAACACGAGAAGAGTTTAATAAAGAAAAGATTTTGCGTGGATTAATTAAAGCGTGTGAAAAAAGACCTGTATCGTTAAAACAATTAGAAGAAGTAACACAAAATGTGGAGCGTGAACTTCGTAATTTAGGAATATCAGAAGTGAAAAGTGATATGATCGGTGAAATCGTAATGGAAGCACTTCGAGATATTGATGATGTTGCTTATGTACGATTTGCCTCCGTATATCGTCAATTTAAAGATTTAAATGTATTTATTGAAGAATTAAAAGATATACTGCAAAAAGAACGAGAATAAAGTGAAACTTTGAGCCCGCAAATAGTGGTGAAAAAGAGCTAGAAGCGAAAGCTATTAGCTCTTTTTCACTAAGGAATTATATACGTAGAATGGAAGAAAGGAATTGCAAGGATGGAAAAACAGTCATGGATGGAGCTATTGCCAATTGATCGTTATAAAGTAAGTGCAAAAGGGTTGCTGCATAGTTACGATCGGAAGGTATTAACGATGTTATATCAACCATTAGTGGGTAGCAAGGCTTTTAGCTTATATATGACGCTGTGGGGAGAGCTAGAGCAGGATCGTGTATTTGGAAAAGAGAATACACACCACTCTCTTATGGTGACAATGCAAATGCAGCTTCCTGAAGTATATGAAGAACGGATGAAATTAGAAGCAATTGGGCTTTTAAACGTATATATAAAAAAAGAAAAAGATATTCGAATGTTTATATACGAATTGCAGCCGCCGTTATCACCAAAACAATTTTTTGATGATATTGTCCTGAGCATCTTTTTGTATAATCGATTAAGCCGTGCGAAATATAATCAAGTTAAACAATATTTTTTAGAAGAAGAGTTTGATTTTGCTTCTTATGAAAATGTTACACATTCCTTTAATGATGTATTTGGGTCTTTTAATCCAGGGCAATTTGAACATGCGCAAGAGGAACTTCGAATTCCAAGTAGCGCAGTTATGCCGGGCAATGAAAAAGGAACTGCCCCACAACTTTGGAACGATTTCTTTGATTTTTCTTTATTTGTAGAAGGGTTATCGACTCTTGTGCCGCGAAAAGCGATTACGGACCAAGTGCGTGAATGTGTTGTTACACTCTCTTACGTGTATGGTGTGGATGTGCTGTCGATGCAAAATATTGTGCTTGGTGCAATGACAGAATTGCAAACGATTGATATGGAAAGGCTTCGGAAAGGAGCGCGTGATTGGTATCAATTTGAAAATGGTCAAGCGCTTCCAGTGTTAAGTGAACGAGTACAGCCTCATGCTGCACGTACGATGAAAGAGAAAGAGCCGTCTACGCAAGAAGAGATGCTCATTAAACAGCTAGAAGAAATTTCTCCAAAACAATTGTTAAAAGAAATTTCAGGCGGGGCAGAAGCAACGAAAGCAGATTTGCAAATTGTAGAAGAAGTAATGATGAATCAAAAACTAACGCCAGGTGTGGTCAATGTACTTATTTATTATGTGATGCTGCGTTCGGATATGAAGCTTGCCAAAACATATGTTGAGAAAATTGCGGGGCACTGGGCACGAAAAAAAGTAGGTACGGTATCAGAAGCGATGGCATTGGCGAAAGAAGAGAATCGTCAATATCAAGAATGGGCTGAAACGAAGAAAAAGGGTCATACTTCGAAGAAAACAGTGCGGAAAGAAATGGTGCCCGATTGGTTGAAAGAACAATCCGAGGAACAACCAGAAGAACAGCCTAAGGAACTTACGAATGTGGCGAAAAAATCGAGCAAGTTAGAAGAAGAACGAAAGAGATTGGAAGAAGAGTTGAAAAAATATAAGCGTGATTAATAGAAGAGAATGAACGCTCTTTGAGGTGAGAGAATGGAGCATATTCAAAATTCATTTGCAAAGTTGATGCAAAATGAGAATTTTAAAAATAGATACGAAGTGTTAAAGGCGGAAGTGATGGCACATCCGCGTGTGAAAGAGTTTATTGAAGAACATAAAGGTGAAGTGACGACTTCCATGATAGAGCGAAGTCTTGTGAAACTGTATGAATACATTGGGCAAAGTGTTGGATGTGCAGATTGTCCGAACTTAGAATCATGTAAAAATATGATTCAAGGATATGAGCCGAAACTGATTATTCAAGGTAAGATGATTGATATTCAATATGATCGCTGCGTAAGAAAAGTGGCTTATGATGAGCGGAAGAAATATGAAAAATTAGTTCAAAGTGTCTATATGCCAAGTGATATTTTACAGGCTTCTATGGAAAATTTAGATCCATCAGATTTAGAACCGCGAATTGAGGCGATTCGTGCAGCAAATGAATTTTTAAGTGCATACGAACCTGGAAAAAAAGTACAAGCGTTATATTTCTACGGTAAATTTGGTGTAGGGAAAACGTATCTCTTAGGAGCGATTGCGAATGAATTAGCCTTAAAAAAAATAAGTTCAATGATCGTATACTTACCAGAATTTTTACGAGAAATTAAAAGTTCACTGCAAAATAATACGATAGGTGAAAAAATTGATGCGGTGAAGCGTGTACAAGTATTAATGTTAGATGATATTGGGGCGGAAGCAATGTCAAGCTTTGTGCGTGATGATGTGCTTGGTGCTATACTGCAGTTCCGAATGCTTGAAAACTTACCGACGTTCTTTACGTCTAATTTTGACTTTAAACAGCTAGAACATCATTTAACCTACACACAGCGTGGAGAAGCAGAAGAAATGAAAGCGGCGCGTATTATGGAGCGTATTAAGTATTTGGCGAAGCCAGTTCCAATTGGTGGGAAAAATCGTCGTCATACGTAAAGAGTGAGCATACTGCTTGCTCTTTTTTTATGTTTCTTCAGTATATGTTTGAAATTTCATACGAGCTTGTATCATTTTTTTTCTAGTCCCTTAATATATATAAAATTAGCAAGGATTGTAGAGTGAAGCGGAAGCAGGTATTGCTACTTAGCGCCTAGCTTTCGTGAACTGGACTCTTATGGGGGCTTGAGAGGAAGTAACTCCGTAGAGCGGGATAAAAGGGGGGACAGGAGTGATTGAAATCTGCTTCGAAGAAAAAAATGATGCTGCGCACGTATATCAACAACTGATAAAGAGAACGGAAAAGCTATATAAAGAAACAAGTGTTTATTTATATGAACAAAAGGTAACGATTCATATACCAATATGCGAATCGAATTATATTGAGAAAGTTTTAACACCAGTACTTCTTTATTTTATTGTTAATATAAAACAAAACGAATGGCTTCGTACTATTTTAAAAGAGAAATTTTTTTATGAAGAACAAGAAGAGTGCCATCAAATTTTACATATGGCACATGCTATCTTAAATGGAAAGCGAAAAGGGATTGCCCGTGATCTAACACGTAATAAGATTGAAGTCCGTATTATGTCTTCTTTAAAAGGATGGCTCTGTGACCCACTTTCTTTTTCTTTTTCATCTTATATTCGTTTTCGCCTCCGCGCATATAGGGAGATGGTACACCGACTTGCGGAAGTGGCGATCGATGAATATAAAATGGAGCAAGAATATCAAGTGTTTGTAGAAATGCTAAGGCAACAAGTGAGCAGCCGAAAATCACGTTTACCATGTCTACATCTTGTATTTGATGAAAGTTTTATTTTTTATGATGAAAAAGGAATACGTTTAAAACAAGAAAAATTGGTTCAATATATAGAAGAGGATTTACTAAATAAGCAGGGCGTATATATTGACACGAAGGTAATTGCACCGCTTCTTTCTATTGCGCCGAGAATGATTTATTTGTACACGAAAGAGCAAGATCACAATATGATTGTTACCCTTCAAAATGTATTTCAAGAACGAGTTCAGTTATGTGCACTGCATGAATTTGAACACAACGTGAAAAATTTAAAAAATAAAGGGAACACCCTTGATTTTCTAAGTTTTTGAGCATATAATTACCTACATAAATGAAATATATTGAAATGTTACGATGAGGACATGAGTGATTTACTACGATTTTCAGAGAGGGAAGCCTTAGGGTGTGAGCTTCCTAGTACGGGTTTATTACTTACCACCTCTAAACTTTAGCAGTGAACACTTTTTCTAGTAATTGCTAACGGCCAACACCGTTATGTTGAACTTGAGCAATTGACAGTTTAGTTAATTGGAACAAGGGTGGAACCACGAATTCAACACTCGTCCCTTTTTACGGGATGAGTGTTTTTTATTTTGAGAAAAAAAGGAGTGACCAGTGATGGCAGATGTAGTTAAAATTATTTTCCCTGATGGAGCTGTGAAGGAGTTTCCAAAAGGAACAACAACTGAAGAAATCGCAGCTTCTATTAGCCCAGGCTTAAAGAAAAAAGCTGTGGCTGGAAAATTAAATGATGAGATGATCGATCTTCGTACACCAATTGAAGAAGATGGTGCAGTTTCAATCATTACATTAGATTCTGAAGATGGCTTATACATTTTACGCCACTCAACAGCCCATCTTTTAGCACAAGCGTTAAAACGTTTATATAAAGATGTAAAACTTGGTATTGGTCCAGTAATCGAAAATGGTTTCTACTACGATATCGATATGGAAGAAGCAATTACAGTTGAGGACTTCCCAAAAATCGAAAAAGAGATGCAAAAAATTGTGAACGAGAATTTAGAAATCGTTCGTCATGAAGTGCCACGTGCGGAAGCACTTCGCCGTTATGAAGAAATTGGCGATGAGCTAAAATTAGAATTAATTAACGATCTTCCAGAAGATGCGGTTATTTCAATTTATGAACAAGGCGAATTCTACGACCTTTGCCGTGGGGTTCACCTTCCATCTACAGGGAAAATTAAAATGTTTAAATTGTTAAGTGTTGCAGGTGCTTACTGGCGTGGCGATAGCAATAATAAAATGCTACAGCGTATTTACGGTACTGCATTCGTGAAGAAAGCAGAATTAGATGAGCATTTACGTATGCTTGAAGAAGCGAAAGAGCGTGACCACCGTAAATTAGGTAAAGAGTTGAAATTATTTACAAATAGCCAAAAAGTAGGACAAGGTTTACCGCTTTGGTTACCAAAAGGTGCAACAATCCGTCGTATTATTGAGCGTTACATTGTTGATAAAGAAGCGAGCTTAGGATATGACCACGTATATACTCCAGTATTAGGAAGCAGAGAGCTTTATGAAACTTCTGGTCACTGGAATCACTACCGAGATGGCATGTTCCCATCAATGGAAATGGATAATGAGGAATTAGTACTTCGTCCAATGAACTGCCCTCACCATATGATGGTGTATAAAAACGATATCCACAGCTATCGTGAATTACCAATTCGTATTGCAGAGCTTGGAACAATGCACCGCTATGAAATGTCGGGTGCACTATCTGGATTACAACGTGTACGTGGAATGACTTTAAATGATGCGCACATTTTCGTTCGTCCAGATCAAATTAAAGAAGAATTAAAACGCGTTGTAAACTTAACTTTAGAAGTATATAAAGACTTCGGTTTAGAAAATTATTCATTCCGCTTATCTTATCGTGATCCAGAAGATACTAAAAAGTATTATGCTGACGATGAAATGTGGGAAAAAGCACAATCTATGTTAAAAGAAGCTATGGATGAAATGGGTCTTGAGTACTATGAAGCTGAAGGTGAAGCTGCATTCTACGGTCCAAAACTTGACGTTCAAGTTCGTACTGCACTTGGAAAAGACGAAACACTTTCAACTGTACAATTAGACTTCTTACTTCCGGAGCGCTTTGAATTAACTTACGTTGGGGAAGATGGTAAACCTCATCGTCCAGTTGTTATTCACCGCGGTGTTGTATCAACTATGGAACGTTTCGTTGCTTTCTTAATCGAAGAGTACAAAGGTGCATTCCCAACATGGTTAGCGCCAGTTCAAGTACAAGTAATCCCAGTTTCTCCGCAAGTACATTTAGACTACGCGAAGAAAGTACAGGAAGACTTGCAACGTGCTGGTATCCGTGTGGAAGTGGATACTCGTGAAGAGAAAATCGGTTATAAAATCCGTGAAGCACAAATGCAAAAAATTCCGTATATGCTTGTAGTAGGTGACAATGAAGTTGCTGAAAACGGCGTAAACGTACGTAAATACGGTGAACAAAAATCAGAAACAATCGCATTAGATGCGTTTGTTGATATGATTAAAGTTGAAGGAAAACGCTAAGGAAAAGGCGCGGCATGCCGCGCCTTTGTTTTATGGGTAAGGGGAACAGAAATTAGAAATAATAACCAAACAAGACTTATCATAAAAAAGTATTGCATGTATTCGTGTTGTTTGTTACAATATTTCTTGTTGTTAGTAAAACGCGTCTTCTTGACAGACTTTATATCCTATGGTAAACTCATCAAGGATAATAGAATATTGTTTTGTAGAACAAGTAGAAGCACCCGCTTCTCACCTGATTGACGCATACGCAGTTAGCAGGTAAATGTCTTTCTTACTTAAGATTGTACAAGTGTGGGTGTCCGTATGCCCACACTTTTTTGTTTGGGTTCTATGACTACAAACGTATTCTAAGAAAACCTTGGAGGTGGCTTACTATTAGCAAGGATATGATGATTAACGAGCAAATTCGTGCACGTGAAGTACGTTTAGTTGGTGCGAATGGTGATCAACTTGGCATCAAGTCTCGTAATGACGCTTTAGACTTAGCTGCAAATCTTAATCTTGATTTAGTATTGGTTGCTCCAAATGCGAAACCGCCAGTATGCCGCATTATGGACTACGGTAAATTCCGCTTTGAGCAACAAAAGAAAGAAAAAGAACAGCGCAAAAATCAAAAAGTAATTAGCATGAAAGAAGTTCGTTTAAGTCCAACAATTGATGAACACGACTTTAACACAAAACTTCGTAATGCTATCAAGTTTTTAGAGAAAGGCGACAAGGTTAAAGCGTCAATTCGCTTTAAAGGACGTGCCATTACTCATAAAGAAATCGGTCAACGTGTTTTAGATCGCTTCTCAGAAGCTTGTGCTGAAGTTAGTACAATCGAATCTAAGCCTAAAATGGAAGGACGTAGTATGTTCTTAGTTTTAGCACCGAAAAACGATAAGTAATAGATAGAGGAGGAAATACCTATGCCTAAACAAAAAACTCATCGCGGCGCTGCAAAGCGTTTCAAAAAGACTGGATCTGGTAAACTTAAGCGTTCACACGCTTACACAAGCCATTTATTCGCTAACAAATCTACGAAAGCTAAACGTAAACTACGTAAAGCTGGTGTAGTAAGCGCTGGTGACTTCAAACGCATTCGTCAAATGCTTGACAACTTAAAATAAGTTCGGCTGATATATAGAACAAATAGGAGGTAATATTATGCCAAGAGTAAAAGGTGGTACAGTTACTCGTCAACGTCGTAAAAAAGTTATAAAATTAGCAAAAGGTTACTACGGTTCTAAAAATACATTATTTAAGGTTGCTAACCAACAGGTTATGAAATCTTTACTATATGCATTCCGTGACCGTCGTCAAAAGAAACGTGACTTCCGTAAATTATGGATCACTCGTATCAATGCAGCTGCTCGTATTAACGGTCTTTCTTACAGCCGTTTAATGCACGGTTTAAAAGTTGCTGGTATCGAAGTTAACCGCAAGATGCTTGCTGACTTAGCTGTTCATGACGAAAAAGCTTTCGCTGAATTAGCAACAGTTGCAAAAAACAACTTAAACTAATTGTTCAAAAACCTTAGAAGAATTTTCTTCTGAGGTTTTTTTTATTGTTTGGAGCTACTTTTATAATTAATATAATTGTTCAATAATTTGTGATATATTTCGCAAATTATTGTCATAATTCAACTGCCTCTCGTTTCTTCTATTATATTAAGATGAACTTGTAAGAACTTTTTGTATCTATAACTAGGAGGCGTTTACATGAAAGCAGCAGTTGTAAATGAGTTCAAAGAGAAGTTAGAAGTGAAAGAAGTTCCAAAACCAAAAGCTGAACTTGGTGAAGTTCTTGTACATATTGAAGCATGCGGCGTTTGCCATACAGATTTACATGCGGCGCACGGTGATTGGCCGGTAAAACCGAAACTCCCATTAATTCCAGGACATGAAGGTGTTGGAGTTATTGAAGAAGTAGGGGAAGGTGTTACTCACGTGAAAGTTGGTGACCGGGTTGGAGTACCATGGCTATATTCAGCGTGTGGTCATTGTGAATATTGTTTATCTGGCCGTGAAACGCTTTGCTTAGATCAACATAATGCAGGTTACTCAGTTGATGGTGGTTATGCAGAGTATTGCGTTGCGGCAGCTGATTATGTTGTGAAAGTACCGGATAACTTAGAGTTCGTTGATGCAGCACCGCTATTTTGTGCCGGTGTTACAACATATAAAGCATTAAAAGTATCAGAAGCAAAACCTGGTGATTGGGTTGCGATTTTTGGTATCGGTGGCCTTGGGCATTTAGCCGTTCAATATGCAAAAGCAATGGGGTTACATGTTGTTGCTGTTGATACCGTAGATGATAAATTAGAGCTTGCCAAAGAACTTGGTGCAGATTTAGCTGTGAATCCACTTAAAGAAGATGCGGCAGCGTGGATATTCGAGAAAGTAAAAGGTGTGCATGCATCTATTTGCACAGCTGTATCAAAGCCGGCATTTGATCAAGCGTATCGTTCTGTTAGACGAGGTGGCGCGTGTGTGGCAGTAGGGTTACCACCAGAAATGATGGAAGTACCAATCTTTGATACCGTCTTAAATGGCGTGAAAATTATTGGCTCTATCGTAGGGACAAGAAAAGACTTACAAGAAACATTGCAATTTGCCGCAGAAGGAAAAGTAAAAGCAATTATAGAAACACGTCATCTTGATGAAATTAATGAGATTTTTAGTGAAATGGAAGAAGGAAAGATTAATGGACGTGTTGTACTTGATATGACAAAATAAGTATAAAAGCTATAACAATATAGAAGAATATGTAGTAAAAAAGTCGGAGGTTTCCTCTGGCTTTTTTACTGTCGTTTAAAGGCATCTTTCCTAGTAGAAACGACACTGCTATAATGGAAAGATGATATGGAAGTTTCATCATATGTAGATGATGTCTGAAACGTATTGATGATTTAGGGACAAGCTATTTTATAAGGGGCTAGGAAGCTAACTAGATAATAAAGGGTAGGATTTTTAAAGCTTACAATAAATATGAGATGAAACAACATTGTTTTTATGCGATGTTGGAGGAGGAATAGAATGGATTTACTACAGCTATTTAAATTACAAAAAGAGTTAGATGATCGTATTGTGAAAGAACATGATTTACAACCGAAGAAATTATTAAAAGAAAAAATGCTAGCACTCCTTGTTGAAATTGGAGAACTTGCAAATGAAACACGTTGTTTTAAATATTGGAGCAAAAAACCAGCAGCTGAACGTGAAGTTATACTTGAAGAATATGTAGATGGCCTGCACTTTATTTTATCGATTGGAATTGACCTGGGAATTGATAAAAACTTCCTATTTTATAAATGTGCTCAAACGAACAAAACACAAGTTGAAATTTTCTTAGACACGTATGCGAAAGTAATTCGTTTTACGGACCAACCGTCTATTACAAATTATATTGAACTATTTACAAGCTACCTTCGTTTAGGACAAGCTCTTGAGTTTGGTCAAGAAGAAATTGAAAAAGCATATTTAGATAAAAACGAAGTCAATCATCAGCGTCAAACACAAGGGTATTGATTTGTTTTTTGAATATTTCAATTTACTTTTGTATAATGAAGTGAATGAAGAAAAAGGAGGGTGTTGGCAATGACAAAATTAGATTCGACATTGACAATGCTAAAAGAATTAACAGATGCACGCGGGATTGCAGGTAATGAGCGCGAACCACGTGAAGTTATGAAAAAATATATCGAACCATTTGCAGATGAACTTTCTACAGATAATTTAGGAAGTTTAGTTGCGAAAAAAGTTGGGGAAGAAAACGGTCCGAAAATTATGGTAGCTGGCCACTTAGATGAAGTTGGCTTTATGATTACGCAAATTGATGACAAAGGTTTCCTTCGTTTTCAAACAGTTGGTGGCTGGTGGTCACAAGTTATGCTTGCGCAGCGCGTAACAATTGTAACACGTAAAGGTGATGTAACAGGTGTAATTGGTTCAAAACCACCACACATTTTACCAGCAGAAGCTCGTAAAAAACCGGTTGAAATTAAGGACATGTTCATTGATATCGGTGCTTCTAGCAAAGAAGAAGCAATGGAATGGGGCGTACGACCAGGGGATCAAGTTGTACCATACTTTGAATTCCAAGTGATGAAAAATGAAAAGATGCTACTTGCAAAAGCATGGGATAATCGCATTGGCTGTGCTATTGCAATTGACGTGTTAAAACAATTAAAAGATGAAAAGCATCCAAACGTTGTATACGGCGTTGGAACTGTTCAAGAAGAAGTAGGTCTTCGCGGTGCGAAAACATCTGCACATTATATTAAACCAGATATCGCATTTGCTGTAGATGTTGGTATTGCCGGCGACACACCAGGAGTAACAGAAAAAGAAGCGCAAAGTAAAATGGGCGATGGACCACAAATCATTTTATATGATGCATCAGTCATTGGACATACTGGGCTTCGCAATTTCGTAGTTGATGTGGCGGATGAATTAGATATCCCTTATCAATATGATTCTGTAGCTGGTGGCGGGACTGACGCAGGTGCAATTCATATTTCTGTCAATGGTATTCCATCTATGGCGATTACGATTGCAACTCGTTATATTCACTCTCATGCAGCAATGTTACATCGTGATGATTATGAGAATGCAGTGAAGTTAATTGTAGAAGTTATCAAACGTCTTGATAAAGAGGCTGTACATAATATCACATTTAATTAATAAGAAAAAGCGAAGGGGGTTCCTTCGCTTTTTTTATGTTTTTACCATGCAGTTATTCTTGTTCTTGTATCATTTTCATCAGTAATAAATTGTATATTTTCAAATCCGAAGACTTCTGCGTTCTTATAAAGTAATTCGAGTTTTTCTTTATCTTTGCAGTAAATGACAGTGTAGTAGCTGTCCACTACGAAAAGAACAAGTTCACACTCACTTTCAACGAATTCTTCATAAGTTTCAATTTCTGAAACTTTGCCTTTCGGATATGCTTGTAAATCAGCGAAAATAATACAATAGACATTGTTTTCTAGTAGCTTTTTAAGATCAGCACCTTCCATTATTTCATTATCTGTTTCAAAAAGGTCTTTATCTATATCTAACTCATTATTAACCACTAAATAAGACTCTACGGGGATAACCCTCCAACTGAAAGTGGAAATGTCTATTGGTTTTAATACATCTCCAAGAAAAGAACCGAATTTATTTGGTATTTGAAAACTTATTCCTCTCTTCATAAAATAATACTCCCTCTGATAATTTTGTAAATATTACTAAATACTATATGAAAGATCTTTAATGCGTTATAAATATATCTTGTTAAAAAGGTCTCTCTAGTCCAGCAGCAGTATGCGCTCCTAAAATAATCAACCTTGTAAGCTGCATCGCCATAAAGTGCGGCGTATAAATCATCCCTCTTTTTAACCACGACATAATCATACCGATATGCGCACCTGTTACATAGCTAATGAGAATATCACGAGGAACCATAAGTTCGTCATCATCTGGCTGTGAAATAGAAAGACTTAATGTTAAATGTGTTTGAATGGTTTTCATCATTTTATAAGAATAGTTTCCAGCTGCTTTGTCTCCGAGCATTACGTTATAAAAGGTTGCATTCTCAGCGATGTGTTCAAATAGGGCTAGAAAAATTGGATTAGGTGAATCGAATGTAAGCTGAAAATCTTCTTTTGTTTGCTTTTTTGGTTTAATCACTTCTGATAAAGATGCTAACATCTCTTCTATACTCTTATCCAATAAATCGTATTTATCATGATAATGGCTATAAAAGGTAGCACGATTGACAGGAGCACGTTCAGCGATATGTTGCACTGTGACATTTTCAAATCCTTTTTCGCCTACTAAAGCGACAAAAGCATCCTGTATTAATTGTCTCGTTCGTTTCACACGCGGATCGTTTGTATTTTTAATAGACATTTTATTTCTCCTTGCTGAATTTTAATCACTTAAACAACAAATAGATAGCAAAGTGTTGGATAACCAACACATATGCTCGCATTGTCGGTTGTAGATTCAAAATAATTATTTATAATTATAAACGATATTCCTTTAGAAAACAGCACCGCGAGCATGCAGGTAAAGATTGTGTTGCATAGCAAAGGGTGTGATTTTTTTGTTTAATGGTTAATATAATTAACCATTAAACAGTATAAACAAAAGGGGTAGAAATAGTTTAGAAAAAAATTATATGCGATATAAGGAGAGGAAAGCAATGAATCAGTTTCGAAGAATGGTGATTATTAATATTATCACATTAATTGTATTAGTTGGCGGCGGTATTGGCGGTTATTACTACTATAATCAAGCTGAAAACTATTTAAAAACAGATAATGCGAAAATCGATGGGAAAGTGATCCCAATCGCATCACCAGTAGCAGGGAAATTAGCAGAATGGAAAGCCGAAGTAGGTAAGAGCTACAATGAAAACGATAAATTAGGTGCTGTTACTGTATCAGGACAAAATGGTGAGCAAACAATCGACGTAACAATTCCTAAAAATGCAACAGTTGTTCAATCCAATGCAACAACAAATGCGTTTGTCGGAGCAGGTAGTCCAATTGCATATGCATACGATATGAACGATTTATGGGTAACAGCAAACATTGAAGAAACAGACATTGATAGTGTACAAAAAGGTCAAGAAGTAGACGTATATGTAGATGCATATCCTGATACAACGTTAACAGGAAAAGTAGAACAAGTTGGATTAACAACAGCAAATACGTTCTCTATGTTACCATCAAGTAATGCAACAGCAAATTATACGAAAGTAACACAAGTTGTACCAGTTAAAGTTTCTTTAGATCATAGCAAATCAGTAAATATTGTTCCTGGAATGAATGTGACAGTTCGTATTCATAAGTAAGGGGGGAAGATAAAATGTCCTCAGGTTTAATTGTAGGATATGCATTATTTTGTATCATCGTCTTCTTCCTTGTAAATCGTCTTTTAAGAAAGAAAAAAACGAACGCGGGAGAAGAACAAGTCCCAGCCGTAAGTAAGATAGAAACAACGCAATCAGAACAACCAGAACCTTCCAATGTAGTAGAATTAGAAACGACAAAAAAAGAAGTAGTAGAACAAGAAATACAGAAAATGACAAAAGAAGTACCGAAAAAGCAATTGCCGGTAGAGAATGTCAATGTAAAAGCAGTTGTAGCGGTATTAATTCTCGGTATGTTCGTTTCCATTTTAAACCAAACAATCATTAATGTTGCATTGCCTCCATTAATGAATGAGTTCAATGTATCAACTTCAACAGCGCAATGGTTAATTACAGGATTTATGCTCGTGAACGGGATTTTAGTACCAATTAGCGCCTTCTTAGTTTCTCGGTTTACGTATCGAAAATTGTTTGTAGCAGCTATGTTATTCTTTACAGTCGGCTCTATGATTTGTGCGTTATCTGGAAACTTCACAATGATGATGACAGGGCGTGTAATTCAAGCGATAGGCGCTGGTATTTTAATGCCAGTTGGTATGAATATTTTCATGACTTTGTTCCCACCGCATAAGCGCGGAGCTGCAATGGGATTACTTGGGGTAGCGATGATTTTAGCGCCGGCTATCGGACCAACTGTAACAGGATGGGTGATTGAAAATTATAGCTGGAACTTAATGTTCTATGCGATGTTTGCCATTGGTTTAATCATCATATTATTATCTTTAAAATTCTTTACACTAGCTCAGCCAGTTTCTAAAACAAAGTTAGATATGTTTGGTGTTATTAGTTCAAGTATTGGACTTGGTAGCTTACTGTATGGATTTAGTGAAGCTGGAAACAACAGCTGGAGCAGTGCCGAAGTTGTTATTTCACTTGTTATTGGTGTAATTGGTTTAGCGGTGTTCATTTGGAGAGAGATGACGACGGATAACAAAATGCTGGATTTACAAGTGTTTAAATATCCAACGTTTACTTTTACATTATTAATTAACGCGATTGTAACAATGGCATTATTCGGAGGTATGTTATTACTTCCTGTATACCTGCAAAACATTCGTGGCTTTACGCCAATTGAATCAGGTCTCCTGCTTCTTCCAGGATCATTAATTATGGGGATTATGGGACCGATCGCAGGGAAACTATTTGATAAGTATGGCATTCGTCCATTAGCAGTAGTTGGATTAGCGATTACGACATATGCAACGTATGAGTTTACGCAGCTAACGATGGATACACCATATAGCGTCATTATGACGGATTATATTATACGTTCATTTGGTATGTCATTCATTATGATGCCAATTATGACAGCAGGTATGAACGCACTGCCGATGAAATTAATTTCTCACGGTACAGCAACACAAAATACATCTAGACAAGTAGCAGGTTCAATTGGTACAGCAATCTTAATTACAATTATGACGCAGCAAACAACAGCTCACGTAGCGGATTACGGAAATATGCTAACAAAAACAAACCCAATTTTAGTGGATAAAGTACACGGAATGGGACAAAGTTTAGCAGCGGTTGCCGGATCAGCACAAGCTGGGGATGCGATGAGCTCACAACTATTATTCGGACAAATTTCGAAGCTGTCTGCGATTAATGGTATTAATGATGCTTTCTTAATTGCAACAATATTAGCGGGTATTGCCTGGGTATTATCATTATTCTTGCCATCAGGTAATAAGCCGAACCGAAAAGCAGGGAATTAATTTCTCTGCTTTTTCTGTGTTCTTATATTTTAAAAAACTACATCGGCAGAGACATCAATTGATAGAAGATAGCTCCCAGTACTCCTGCCGAACAAATGATAATCCCCATATTGCGAATGCTCTTAATTTGATTACGTATCCCGCTTATACCTGCCAATAAGCCAGCTAAAGCGAAAAGAATCCAGTACAGGACAGTTGGAATTGGTAAGATCTTATCGCTATCAATCCCCATTCCCCAGAAAATAAAAGGCATAGCGACGAATGAGAAACAAATAATCCCCATTGTAATAACAAGTAGCTTTCGATACCTGACTCCTGCTATAACTAAATAAATTCCACCAACTATTCCACATGATACAAGTACGGGCATAAAGAAAACCCACAGAAAGCTTAACATTTGCATATTATAAATTCCTCCTAATTTGTAAGTTATATTTTACAATAAAAGGTTTATTTAATAAAAGAAAGAAGAAGTATTGATAATGATATGAAGTAACATAGCTGGAATGATAGATCTTGTTTATATAACAATGCGGCAAATAGTCCAGTAATAAATGCACTCACCATCACACCAACTGAATATGTATGAGCGATGCCAAATAATAGACTGGATAAAAGCGCAGCTGGCCAAAATGTAAACTCCTCTTCAAAGAAACGTAAAAGCAATCCCCTGCATACAAGTTCCTCATAAATAGGTCCAATGATCTAACTGTGTACGTATTTGCAAAGTTATACTCCTTTTTCATTTAATAGATTAAAGTTTCAATTTATCACGTTATTTGTGGGCAGTAAGACTCCCCGCCTCAAGATTCAGAGAGAAACAAGGGAGATAGGTGGGGGATGAGGAAAACCCCCACTGATTAAAGTTTCACTTTATAAAAACGCAAGCGTATTATTCATAATATGAAATAGCATGGCTGGAAGGATGGAATTTGTTCGTTTGCATAAAATCGCCATCAATAGCCCCATAAGGAAAGTAATAAGCATTACACCAAGTGAGTATGTATGAGCGACTCCGAAAATTAAGCTCGTCCCAATTGCAGCAATCCAAAATGGAAAACGTTCTGAGAAGAAACGAAGGATGATACCTCGGAAAATAATTTCTTCAAAAATAGGAATGAAAATTGCAGATCCAATAATTAATAAAATTCGATATTGCTTTAGAACATCCAAGTTTAAAGCGGATGCTTGTTGCGTTGTTGCATCGGGAAATAGATGTGTTGAGATTAGTGAATTCAAGACGATATTTAAGGCGAAGAAAAGAGTTAGGTATACGTAAGTACTTACCTTTTTGAGTGCCCTGAAATTGAAAGCAGATGATAATAGCTTTTTCACCGGTTCATACTTATAGATGAATAACAATAAAACGAGCAGTTGTAATAAAGTGCTCGCAGTATTTCCAAGCGACTCATATAGAGCAATTGTCTTTTTATTTGTAATGCCTTCACTATAAATCGTAAGCGGGAGTAATATAAATAAGCCGCTTAGTAGTCCTGTTCCAAAAAAGGCAAATAAGGAAGAACCAAAAAATTGTAACCAGGACATAGATTGTTTTGGACCGTATGTAAGTTGTGTAGTCGATTGCATATATCGAATCTCCTCTTTATATTTATATATAAAAATTATACACATTTAGTTTCAGTATGTCATTGTCTAATATTACATAATAATCAGATATCTAAAGTTGGGAATGAATGATTAAGAAACAAAATGGAAAAGTACGATATTTCGTTATTGATTGATAGGGTGGACTCATCAAAGGTATTTATTCAAAAGCATTTAATTTCTTTAGACGACGCACATGAAGAATGTATGGATGATATACAGTTAGTTATTCGGGGGAACATTGAAAAATAGAATATAGTCTGATATAAATTGTTTTTACACCCACAGTCACATCAGGTGAAGAGGGAGAGAAGAAAATAGATTACCGAAAAGTGTTAAATAAGGAAGTGTTTGAAGTTGTTGTAAAATCATAAAAGAGGTATCGCTATGTAGCGGTGCCTCTTTTTATAATTCAATTTATGATTATCCTAATTCCATTCACTTATATGTGTGATGGATGTTGTATGGATTGCCAATCCGGTATATTAAAAATATATTACTGTTTAACAAATTCGCTCTGTTCTTTTCTTTTATTTACAGAAATACGAGCAAGGGACGCTGGTTGTTGTTTTTGTAATTCACGCTCTACCATTCGATCTAATCGCTGAATTGCTTTCAATGCTTTTCCATAAGAGATTGTTCGATAGTGATGTGCTCCACCTGGTTCTTCATCGGCTTCGTCCGCCCACTTAATAATATTTTGTAACGGTGTTCTTTCAAGCGTTTGTGCTAGTAAAAAGGAATCTGTGTGCAAGAGAATCGCAACAGAAATTTCCTTTGCTTGTTTTGGATGTTCTCCTAATCGAATTAGTAATTTATGAGCTCGTTCCGCTCCTTTAATCGCATGTATATCATTCTTTTTATACAATTCATAGTCCCATTCTCCGCCTGTGTACCATGTATGATGTCCTATATCATGAAGAAAACCAGCCTTTGTTGCAACATCGACTGAGGCGTGATGCTTTTTTGCTAAGTGAAACGCATGGTAAGCGACGGCGATCGCGTGGACCATTCCGGAACGGTTTATATATTTTTGTGCGATGTGATGTTGGAAAATTTGTTCAAGCGTGATACGGCGCATAAAACATTCACTCCTTTTATTCGTTGATGTGTATGATGGAAACAAAAAGATAGACATAAATATATTTTGGATATTTTACTCCATCATGCCTGTGTTAGTAAAGTAGAAATGTTTAGGAGAAGAGGAATTTGAGAAAGGAACAGTTTCTAAGAATAGAAGAATTGAGAGGGGGGATTCATCATGAAAATAAAAATCACCCTAGCTCAAGCTAAGGTGACTTCCTATTCCTTATTTTTTTAACCCTTGCTCAAGTGTCTCTAACATCTCATGCTTTCCATTTTCGTCGGCATTTTGCCAAATTACTTCAAATAAAACACCAAGACCTGGAAGCATTTTTTCTTCACCACTTTGAATTGCTTCTACAATTGTTTCTTGTAATTCGCCTTGTGTATTTCCTGCAACGTTTGCTAAGACAGCGCCGCGTAAATTAAAGTTCATCACTTTCACCTCTTCTTCTGAATTGAAACTGACGTTAGTTTTTGTTCTTTTTTATGTAAATATGTATAAAAAATAGGCTATAATGAGAAGACAAGAAGAGAGGGAATGCATAGAATGAAAAACATTGATTCAGTACAAAATCCGCGCGTAAAGCAGTGGAAAAAGCTGCAGACGAAAAAAGAGCGCGATAAAAAAGGTTTATTCTTTGTAGAAGGATTTCATTTAGTAGAGGAAGCTTTAAAAGCAGGAGTTATAACAGAACTTATTGTCTCAGATCAGACAGATCTTCCGAAAGATTGGACGGTTACTGATGTTGAAATGTATATTGTGCCGGAAGCAATTGTAAAGGTACTTCGTGAAACAGAAACGACGCAAGGTGTATTTGCTGTTTGTGAGAAGCATGAGAAAGAAATCGCTCTTACAGATGGGAAATTTCTATTATTAGATGGCCTACAAGACCCAGGTAATTTAGGAACAATTATTCGTACAGCAGATGCAGCTGGTATTCATGCCGTTGTGCTTGGAGAAGGATGCGTGGATGCTTATAATAGTAAAGTGCTCCGCTCTACACAAGGTTCGATCTTCCATTTACCGATTGCGAAAGGAAACTTAGAAGAATGGGTAGATAAGTTAAAAGAAAAGAACGTTCCTGTATACGGAACATCTCTTGAAAACGGAATTCCATATGGTGAAGTAACGCCGACAGGAAGTTTTGCATTAATTGTAGGAAACGAAGGAAATGGTGTACGCCTAGAAATTCTTACAAAATGTAATCAAAACTTGTATATTCCGATTTATGGCGGGGCAGAATCATTAAATGTTGCGGTTGCTGCTGGAATTTTAACGTATTATTTACAAAGCCCAGTTGCGAATCGATAAAAAACTTCTTATAATAAATTGAAGTACATGTTCATGATGAACATATAATAAAAGTGAAATAATGAAAAGACGTTGATAGAGAAGAGTAGCTTGCAAAATCGCCATATAGGGAGAGAGTGCCGTAGACTGAAAGCATTCTTATGGTAGACGGAAGTGAATTCACCTCTGGAGTTGACGCCAGGACCATTGATATGTAAAGGCGTTCCGGTCTAACAAGCCGTTATAACTAATTGAGTGGGCAGACTTGTTCTGTCAATTTAGGGTGGTACCGCGAATTTACCTCGTCCCTTTTTGGGAGCGAGGTTTTTTTATTTTTAAAATTAGGAGGGTTCCAAATGGAAGCACGTTTAAAAGAGCTAAAGCAAAAAGCGTTAGAGCTGATTGAAGAAGCGAAAGAGCTAAAGGGCTTAAACGATGTACGCGTAGCGTATTTAGGAAAAAAAGGTCCGATTACAGAAGTATTACGCGGCATGGGGAAATTATCTCCAGAAGAGCGTCCACGTATGGGAGCATTAGTAAATGAAGTACGTGAAGCAATTCAAACGCGTTTAGAAGACAAAATTAACAATATCGAAAAAGCAGTAATTGAAGCGAAATTAGCATCTGAAACAATTGATGTTACATTACCAGGCCGTCCTGTAGAAACAGGTTGTCATCATCCGTTAACAGCGGTTGTTGAACAAATTGAAGATGTATTTATCGGTATGGGGTATGAAGTAGCTGAAGGAACAGAAGTAGAGAAAGACTACTACAATTTCGAAGCATTAAACTTACCGAAAGATCACCCAGCGCGTGATATGCAAGATACATTTTACATTACAGAAGAAACATTGCTACGCACACATACATCTTCTGTGCAAGCAAGAACAATGGAAAATAATAAAGAAAAAGGTCCAATTAAAATTATTTGTCCTGGTAAAGTGTATCGCCGTGATGATGACGATGCGACGCATTCACATCAGTTCATGCAAATTGAAGGTCTTGTAATTGACAAGAATATTCGTATGAGTGATTTAAAAGGTACATTGCAAGTATTCGTGAAAAAGATGTTCGGTGAAGACCGTGAAATTCGTCTTCGTCCAAGTTTCTTCCCATTCACAGAACCATCTGTTGAGATGGATATTTCTTGTATGATGTGTCACGGGAAAGGTTGCGGCACTTGTAAAGGAACAGGATGGATTGAAATTTTAGGTGCAGGTATGGTTCATCCAAACGTACTTGAAATGGCTGGCTATGATTCAAAAGAATATCAAGGTTTCGCATTCGGTATGGGTGCAGAGCGTATCGCAATGTTAAAATACGGCGTTGATGATATTCGCCATTTCTATACAAATGATGTACGTTTCTTACAACAATTCAAACGAGCGTAAGGGAAGGAGAGGGTAAATATGTTCGTATCATATCGTTGGTTACAAGAATATGTAGATATTAAAGATGTAACGGCACAAGAACTAGCAGATAAAATCACGAAAAGTGGTATCGAAGTAGAAGGCGTTGAAGTATTAAATAAAGGTGTAAAAGGTGTTGTGGTTGGTCACGTATTAGAATGTGAAAAACACCCAGAAGCTGATAAATTAAGCAAATGTCTAATCGACATCGGTGAAGAAGAACCAGTACAAATCATTTGCGGTGCTCCTAACATTGCAAAAGGTTTAAAAGTACCAGTTGCGAAAGTTGGCGCGGTTCTTCCTGGTAACTTCAAAATTAAAAAAGCAAAACTACGCGGCGAAGCTTCTCACGGTATGGTTTGTGCCCTACAAGAGCTTGGTATTGATGGTAAATTAGTTGCGAAAGATTATGCAGATGGTATCTTCATCTTCCCAAGTGACGCTGAAGTTGGTGCAGATGCACTTGAAATCTTAAACTTACATGATGAAGTACTCGAGCTTGGTTTAACACCAAATCGTGCTGATTGCTTAAATATGTTAGGTGTTGCATATGAAGTAGCTGCTATTTATGGCCGCGAAGTGAAACTACCAGCCGCTGACTTACAAGAGGTAGAAGAAAAAACTTCTGACTATATTTCTGTGAGTGTAGAAGCAACAGAGCAAAATCCATTATATATCGCAAAAATGGTGAAAAACGTAAAGGTAGGTCCATCACCAATGTGGATGCAAACGCGCCTTATGGCAGCGGGTATTCGTCCAATTAGCAACGTAGTTGATATTACAAACTACATTTTAATTGAATATGGTCAACCATTACATGCATTTGACTATGATAAATTAGGTTCAAAAGAAATCATTGTTCGTCTTGCAAAAGAAGGCGAAAAGATTCAAACATTAGACGATCAAGAGCGTACACTACAAGAGCATCACCTTGTTATTACAAACGGTACAAAAGCATTGGCTGTTGCTGGTGTAATGGGTGGGGCTGAATCTGAAGTTGACAACGATACAGTAAACGTTCTGATCGAGTCTGCATACTTTGCAGGGCAAACAGTGCGCCGCACATCAAAAGATTTAGGTCTTCGCAGTGAATCAAGTGCACGTTTTGAAAAAGGAATTGATCCAACACGTACATTTGAAGCAATTCAACATGCAGCAGCTTTAATGGCGAAATATGCTGGTGGTGAAGCACTTGAAGGTGTAGTAGAAGTTGATAACTTACAAGTACAAGAGCGTACAGTATCTGTTACAGCTGAAAAAGTAAACCGTGTATTAGGTACAGACATCTCTGCAAGTGAAATGGGTACAATCTTTACAAACTTGAAATTCCCATTTACAGAAGTAGAAGGAACATTCCATGTAAACGTACCAGTACGTCGTCCTGATATTACAATTGCAGAAGACTTAGTAGAAGAAGTAGGTCGTCTGTACGGCTACGATCATATTCCAGTTACACTACCAACTGGTACAATGACACGTGGTAAATTAACAGTAGCGCAAGCAAAACGTCGTAAAGTACGTCGTTACTTAGAAGGTGCTGGCTTATATGAAGCGATTACGTATTCATTAACAAGCGTTGATAAAGCAAAACAATATATGGTTGAGCCGAACGAAAAAGCTCCTGTTAATCTTGCGCTTCCAATGAGTGAAGAGCGCAGCCAACTTCGTTTAAGCTTAGTACCACAATTGTTAGAAGCAGTTTCATATAACAACGCTCGTAAAAACGACAGTGTTGCATTATATGAAGTAGGTTCTATCTTCCTACCAACAGCAGAAGGCGAGCTTCCGAAAGAAGAACAACATCTTGCTGGTGTTATGACAGGTCTTGCACTTCATCATGCATGGCAAGGTGAGAAGAAAGTTGTTGATTTCTTCGTTGCAAAAGGTGTATTAGAAGGATTGTTCGACGTACTTGGCGTTTCAAACAATATCACATACCTACCAACAAAACGTGAAGGTATGCACCCAGGCCGTACAGCTGATATCCTACTAGACGAAGAAGTGATAGGTTTCATCGGTCAGTTACACCCAGAAGCACAAAAACAATTAGATGTGAAAGATACGTTCGTATTCGAATTGTCTCTAGTAAAAGTATTTGCTGCTGATACAGAAGAAACTTACTACTCAGCAATTCCACGTTTCCCATCTATGACACGTGATATGGCAGTTGTAGTAAATACGGAAGTAAAAGCTGGCGAAATGAAGCAAGTAATTGCAGAAGCAGGTGGAGAACTTCTAAAAGAAGTAACACTATTCGACTTATACGAAGGTGAAAAAATGGAAGAAGGCAAGAAATCACTTGCATTCTCTATGAACTACTTCGACCCAGAGCGTACATTAACAGATGAAGAAGTGACAGAAGCACATAGCCGTGTATTAGCGGTGGTAGAAGAGAAATTTGGTGCGGAGTTACGTAAATAATAAAAAAGCAGCCATTTGGCTGCTTTTTTATTATTTTTTTCACTTGCGCAACTTGTTCAAATTCCGCTGATGGAATCTTCATTTCATCACACGCAAGATGAAGGGGTGGTTACTTCTCCGAAGAAAGGAACCCCATTTACTGTACCTGAAGCTATAAGGGTTATATCTCCAGGTCCAAAAGCAGTGACGGTAGTGTGGAAGAATCCATCTGCTTCTGTAAAAACTGTAGTTGGAGAGACAGTTGCTGCACCTTGTATTGTGAAAGAAACTGGTATTCCTGCAAATCCAATGCCATTCACTAACAAACGACCTGGTGCAACAACGGGAACGTTACAATCTGCACTTGTAAATCCTAGTCCAATAGCTACTTCAGTACCAGTTACTCCTAGTCTTCTAATGCAGACTTTGACGATCTCTTTTTCTTGGAATTTAAAAGCAACTCGCAAGTCGTTTATAAATCCAAAATTTTGTTCTTGGGCAGAAACTTGTCCAAGAATTGCTACACCCGTGACTTCGAAAAGGTCTCCTTCATTGGCATCTTCGCGGTCAATAACACATTGAAAAGGGATATCGTCGAAAACTTGAAAACCCGGTACTAGAGTGCCATTTTCTAAAACAGCAGTGTAAGTTAAAGTTTTATGAACTACCCCACAGATTACAACTTTTTCTGGGATTACGCTTTCAATATCCGCTTCAACCGTTTGTGTGAAGGTAACGGTATTTGCAAGTGCTGGGGGGACAAGCTGTGTGGTGCGCTCAACAACAACTTGCATCTTTCCCTCGAATGTAGTACATTAATTTTAGTTTAACAAAATGAAAGACGATGATAAGGAAAAGTAGTATATACTATAATCCATAGCGAGTCAGGGACGGTGAGAGCCTGATGAGGCGGTATATATGAAGAACACCTTGGAGTTGCTAACCGAAATTGAATCTTATATTCAAGAGTAGACTTAGACGGGAAGCCGGCCTGTTACAAACCGGGAAGTATGTACATACATACGAGTTAAAGTTGGTCTTTATGACAAATTGGGTGGTACCGCGAAGTTTAACCTTTCGTCCCTTTATGGATGAAAGGTTTTTTTGTATTCAAATATATCAGCAAAGGAGAATTTCACTATGGAAAACACATTAGTAAAAAGTCTGTATAGAGATACAGATAAATACGCAGATCAAACAGTACAAGTATCAGGTTGGATTCGTAACTTACGTGATTCAAAAGCATTTGGTTTCATCGAATTAAACGATGGTAGCTTCTTCAAAAGCGTTCAAATCGTTTTCGATACAGAATTAGATAACTTCAAAGAAATTGCAAAACTTCCACTTAGCTCTTCAGTTAAAGTAGAAGGTAAGCTAGTTGCAACCCCTGGAGCGAAGCAACCATTTGAAATTAAAGCAGAAAAAATTGACATCGAGGGCTTATCAGATTCTGATTACCCACTTCAAAAGAAGCGTCACACGTTTGAATACTTACGTACAATCGCTCATTTACGTCCAAGAACAAATGCATTCTCTGCAACATTCCGCGTGCGTTCTATCGCAGCGTTTGCAATCCACCAATTCTTCCAAGAGCGTGGATTCGTACATGTTCACACACCAATTATTACTGGTAGTGATACAGAAGGTGCGGGCGAAATGTTCCGCGTAACAACGCAAGATATGAACAACTTACCAAAAGGTGAAGACGGAAAAGTTGATGAATCAAAAGACTTCTTCGGAAAAGAAACAAACTTAACAGTAAGTGGACAGCTTAATGCGGAAGCTTATGCATTAGCGTTCCGTGATGTATACACATTCGGACCTACATTCCGCGCAGAAAACTCAAACACAACTCGCCACGCAGCTGAGTTCTGGATGGTGGAGCCTGAGATTGCATTCGCTGAACTTGAAGATGTAATGGATCTTACAGAAGATATGCTGAAATATGCAATGAAATATGTACTAGAGCATGCACCAGAAGAGATGGAATTCTTCAACAGCTTTGTCGATAAAACAGTTCTAGAGCGCATGAACAACGTAATTAACTCTGACTTCGGCCGTATCACATATACAGAAGCAATTAAAGTGCTTCAAGAGTCAGGTGCAGACTTCAAATATCCAGTAGAATGGGGTATTGATTTACAAACAGAGCACGAAAGATACTTGTCAGAAGAAATCTTCAAACGCCCTGTATTCGTAACTGACTATCCGAAAGACATTAAAGCATTCTACATGCGTATGAATGATGACGGTAAAACAGTAGCTGCTACTGACCTTCTAGTTCCTGGCATCGGCGAATTAATCGGCGGTAGCCAACGTGAAGAAAGAATGGATGTTTTAGTAGATAGAATTAAAGAATTAGGCATGAATGAAGAAGACTATTGGTGGTACTTAGAACTTAGAAAATATGGCGGTACAAAACACGCTGGATTCGGTCTAGGTTTCGAACGTTTCCTAATGTACATCACTGGTATGGCGAACATCCGTGACGTAATTCCATTCCCAAGAACTCCAGGTTCTTCGGAGTTTTAAGATAAAAAAGCGAGAGCAATTGCTCTCGCTTTTTTATTTAGAAGAGGATGTAACCAGAGCTCAAATCTATAAAGTATTTTGAGATAGGATAAAAAATATTGTTCATAGTTCCCTTTTCATTTCATATATAGTAAAACGAATGAAACAATTATGAAAATCGTGAGAGGGGTTTTGTGGTGATGGGGGGAATTACCAGTCGTTTAGAGTGGACGGTGCGTGACAAGTATGTAGTAATCACTGGCGCGACAAGTGGTATTGGGCTAGCGGCAGCTAAGGTACTTGCGGAGCGTGGTGCCAAGCTAGGAATCATTGCACGTAATGAAGCAAAAGTAAATGATATTGTGACTCAAATTAAGGGTTTAGCGGATGGGAATACAGTGGTAGACGTATTTCTAGCTGATATGGATTCCCAGCGGTCTATACGCCAAGTAGCTACTGATATTTTAGAAAAGTGCCCTAGAATAGATATATTAGTTAATAATGCGGGTGCTTTATTTCAAACACGGCAACTTACGGAGGACGGTTTGGAGATGACCTGGGCGGTTAACCATTTAGGTCCATTTCTACTTACTAATTTGCTGCTTGATCGTTTAAAGGAAAGTGCCCCTGCTCGCGTCATTACTACCGCATCTCATGGTCATAAAATGGCTAAAAAGGGAATTGATTTCAGTGATTTAGATGCAGAACAACTTTATCGTGGTGTTAAGAAATTAATGGGTGGTCCTACGATGCGTTATGGGCAAACAAAACTGGCTAACATTTTATTCACTTCTGAGTTGGCACGGCGGCTAGAGGGAACAGGTGTCACAGCTTACTGCTTCGACCCGGGACTGGTGGCCACGAATTTCAATCAGGATAATGGTTTTGTAGCTCGCTTAACTATGGCAGCAATGAAACCTTTCTCTCGTACTCCTGAAGAGGGCGCTGAAACTTTAGTGTGGCTGGCAGAAGCAATCGATGTTACCAAACATAGTGGCGGTTACTATGCCGATAGGCAAGTGAAAACACCATCTGAGGTTGCATTGGATATGGATGCCGCAAAGCGTCTATGGGATATTAGTGAAGAACAGACTCGTTCCTCAGGAAAGTATACTTAGCGTTAATAGAAATGAAAGTGGAAGAGCGATTTTCTATTGCTTGAGTAAGCAGTGTATATTCTGATTGTTAGGCTGCATAGTTTCTCACCTCTAAGCAAAAAGTAACGTTGGGGGTGAACAAAATGGGTAAAAAAGTAAAAAAAGATCCTTCTAGAGCAGGTCTTGGTTCTCCGCAAGTTGAAGGTCAAGGAACTACAACATACGAAACGGGTTCCTTTAAAGTACCTTCATCAAATAAGAGGCAAAAACGAAGCTAAACATATAAATAAGAGTAGTCATGTCGACTACTCTTATTTATATGTTTTTATTTTGTTTAGTTCATTTATATATTGTCGATACTAAAAAATAGCTATTTTTTCAACAAACGAAATGCTTTTTCCGTATTTGCAAAGTGAAGCTTTACAAACTCAGGAAGGTGTTCTTTTCCTAGTTTTTGAATCAATTTAGCTGCGGCAATATCAACTTGCTTGCCCGCTCCTTTCGGAAGTGGCATACCTGCTTTTTTACTTAGTTCATCAAACTGTTTTACGAATGAGTAACGAGCTAAAATGGAAGCTGCGGCAACTGCTAAATGGACACTTTCGCCTTTGGTTGCAAAATACACGTTTTCACGCTGTACTTCTTTTTGTTTTGTTAAGTATTTATAATATGTATCAGGTTGTGTAAATTGGTCAATTAGGATGCCTTCTGGCTTTGTCGGCGCAATCTTTTTTAGTAAATTTGTAAGAGCTTTATTGTGTAAGAGCGCTTTTAGTTTACCTTGATTGTTCCCTTTTTCGAACAGTTCGTTATATTTTTCATTATGCAAAACGAGAGAGCTGTAAGGAACAACGCTAAGTAGTTGCTTTGCAATTTCAGCAATTTGCGCATCGTTTAAATTTTTAGAGTCTTTTACACCAAGTTCTTTTAACAATGGAATTTGCTTTGCATCTACATATACAGCAACAACTGTCATCGGTCCGAAGTAATCTCCAGTACCTACTTCATCGGATCCTGCTATAGACATTGTTCCAATGGAAGAAGGCGGAGCATAGCGGTGTGAATTTGCTGTTTTCTTAACAGAAGATTTAGGTGCTTGAGAAACATTTTGCCAACGTGCAGCTTCTTCCTGAGCACGAATACCTTGAAACATTACTTTACCTGATTTATAGGCTGTAATTGTACAAGATGGGACTTTTGCCATAAAGACACCGCCTTGCGGAACTTTTGGGCTAATAGCTTGTTTATACTGCTGTTTCATGTCTTCAATTGCTCTAGAACTTGTTTGGATTACGATAGAATTTGACAAAGTAGTCGCTCCTTTTTTTATATTGTTATTTTTATCATATCGGATTGTTCTTTCTGTTTCCATATTATGATTGTTCATGGTATGATAAACTTTAGGATTCTGTACGTGATTGGAGGCCGGTGAGTTGTCACAACAAAAGGGAAATAAAAGTCGAATTAATGTAGAAATCTATGGTCAACAATATTCAGTTGTTGGCGATGAAAGTACAAGTCATATCCGCATGGTAGCAGCGATTGTGGATGATAAAATGCGCGAACTCAATGCCAAGAATCCTTCGCTTGATACGAGTAGACTAGCGGTATTGACGGCGGTAAACGTCATACACGATTACATAAAATTAAAAGATGAACATGAAAAATTGAAAGAAAGTATGACAAAAAAAGGAATGGAATAAAACATGATTGATATTATTATCATTTTACTGCTTGTTATGGGATTTTTCCTTGGTTTAAAAAGAGGATTTGTCCTGCAACTTGTAAAGTTAACAAGCTTTATTATCGCATACCTTGTTGCATACTGGTACTGCAAAGATTTAGCACCAACGTTTGAGAAATTTATTCCATATCCATTTGATAAGAATGTATCTGTTCCAGAATGGATTGATGCGAATAATATCGAAGCAGTATTCTATCAAGCAATTGCGTTCATTGTATTATTTATTATTACAAGAATCGCACTTTCATTGCTTGGGAATTTGCTGAATATGTTTACAGAAATCCCAGTTATAAAACAGGTGAATGCGTTTGCTGGGGCACTTCTTGGCTTTTTAGAAGTGTACATTATTTTGTTTGTCTTAATTATTATTGGAACAATTCTTCCGATTGAACAAGTACAAACGCCACTGCAAAAATCATCAATCAGCAAAATAATTGTAGACGATACACCGATTCTTTCTGAAAAGGTGAAGGAACTATGGCAGACAGGTAGCAAAGTATAACTTCTCTTTTCTCTGAAAGAGAAGTTTTTTCTATGAAAGAAAGGCGGGGCAAGAATGAAAGTAAATAAAAAACAAGTGATTAAATTACTGGAGACAATCGGCCTTTTTATGGAACTTAAGGGCGCAAATCCATTTAAAATATCCGCATTTCGTAAAGCGGCAGCAGCATTAGAAAGCGATGATCGTAGTCTTTCTGAAATTGAAGATTTTACAAAGATTCCGGGCATTGGAAAAGGAACAGCGGCAGTTATTCAAGAATATATTGAAGCGGGAACTTCAGAAGTATTGGAGGAACTTGAAAAAGAAGTGCCGAGCAGCCTATTACCATTATTAAAATTACCGGGGCTTGGTGGCAAGAAAGTAGCAAAGTTGTACAAAGAGCTTGGCATTATTGATATGGAAACATTGCAAAGGGCTTGTGAAGAAAATAAAGTACAGGTATTAGCAGGGTTCGGTAAGAAAACGGAAGAGAAAATATTAGAAGCGATTGCTCAAGTTGGATCTCGTCCAGAGCGTTTACCGATTGCAATGGTCCTACCTATTGCCGGGGAAATAGAAGAGAAATTGTCGAATATCCAGGAAATTGTTCGATTCTCTCGCGCTGGTAGTTTACGACGCGTTCGCGAAACAGTGAAAGATTTAGATTTCATCATTGCAACGACAGAGCCAGCAGCGGTACGTGAACATTTATTACAGTTTGATAATATGATTGAAGTCATTGCAAGTGGTGATACAAAAGTATCCGTTCGACTTCAATATGAATATGATATTTCGATTGATTTCCGTCTTGTAAAACCTGAGGAATTTATTACAACTCTTCATCATTTCACAGGTTCAAAAGATCATAACGTAAGAATGCGCCAAATTGCGAAAGATAAAGGTGAAAAGATTAGTGAGTACGGTGTGGAAAACTTAGAAACGGGTGAAGTGAAGACGTTTGAAACAGAAGAAGCATTTTTTGCTCATTTTGGATTGCCGTTCATTCCACCAGAAGTACGTGAAGATGGAAAAGAGGTCGAATTAATTAAAGAATATCCGAATTTAATTCAGTTCTCTGACATACAAGGTGATTTACATATGCATACAACATGGAGCGACGGTGCTTTTTCCATTGAAGAAATGGTACAAGCGTGCCGAGGGCGTGGGTATAAATTTATGGCAATTACTGATCACTCGCAATATTTGAAAGTAGCAAATGGTTTAACGAAAGAGCGTCTTCGTGAACAAGGAAAAGAGATTGAGCGCATTAACGAAAAATACCCGGATATCACAATTTTACGCGGAATCGAAATGGACATTTTACCAGATGCAACGCTAGATTTTGATGATGAAGTATTAGCAGAACTTGATTATGTAATTGGTGCAATCCACTCTAGTTTCTCACAAGACCGTGAAACGATTATGAAACGTTTGCGCACAGCAATTGAAAATAAGCATGTTACAATGATTGCCCACCCAACAGGTCGTCTCCTTGGACGACGCGAAGGGTATGATGTAGATACAGATTTACTCATTGAACTTGCGAAAGAAACAGATACAGTTTTAGAGTTAAATGCGAATCCGAACCGATTAGATTTAAGCGCAAAATTACTAAAGCAAGCGCAAGATGCTGGTGTGAAAGTAGCAATTAATACCGATGCTCATACACTTGAAATGTTAGAAGATATGGAAACAGGTGTAGCGGCAGCACGTAAAGGCTGGATTCAAAAAGATACTGTGATTAACACATGGGATATTAAACGTTTATTAGATTTTATTAAACGGAATAAGTAACACAAGGGGGACAGGCAACTTATGTTAGAACGAACGTTGCGTGTATTAGAATATAACAAAGTAAAAGAACAATTACTTGAGCATGTTGCTTCTTCACTTGGTCGTGATAAAGTGAAGAGCCTTGTGCCAAGTACAGATTTTGAAGAAATTGTAGAAATGCAAGAGACAACGGATGAAGCAGCAAAAGTCATTCGCTTAAAAGGACATGTGCCGCTCGGTGGGATTTTTGATATTCGTCCAAATGTAAAACGTGCGAAAATTGGAAGTATGTTAAGTCCACATGAACTTCTTGATATTGCAAGTACGATGTATGGTAGCCGCCAAATGAAGCGATTTATTGAAGATATGGTTGATAATGGCGTAGAGCTTCCAATCTTAGAAACCTATGTGGCGCAAATTGTGTCTCTATATGATTTAGAAAAGAAAATTACAAGCTGCATTGGTGATGGTGGCGAAGTAGTTGATAGTGCCAGTGATAAACTGCGCGGTATCCGTAACCAAATCCGTACTGCGGAAAGCCGCATTCGTGAGAAACTTGAAAATATGACGCGATCTTCTAATGCACAGAAGATGCTATCAGATGCAATCGTAACAATTCGTAATGATCGCTATGTAATTCCTGTGAAGCAAGAATACCGCGGTGTTTATGGTGGTATTGTTCATGACCAATCGGCATCTGGACAAACGTTATTTATTGAGCCACAAGTCATTGTGGAACTAAATAACGCATTGCAAGAAGCACGCGTGAAAGAAAAACAAGAAGTAGAGCGCATCTTAATGGTGTTAACAGAAGAAGTAGCACTAGAAGCAGATACTGTATTAGCAAACGTAGAGGTTATTGCGAATCTTGATTTCATTTTTGCGAAAGCATTTTATGCAAAGCGAATCAAAGCTACAAAACCAATTGTAAATAATGAACGCTATATGAATTTAAGACAAGCACGTCATCCGCTTATCGACCCGGAAATCATTGTGCCAAACGATATTATGCTTGGTAAAGACTTCACAACAATCGTTATTACAGGTCCGAATACAGGTGGTAAGACAGTTACATTAAAAACAGTCGGTATCTGTGTATTAATGGCGCAATCTGGCCTTCATATTCCAGTATTAGACGAATCTGAGATTTGTGTGTTTAAAAACATTTTTGCTGATATCGGTGATGAACAATCGATTGAACAAAGCTTAAGTACGTTCTCCTCACATATGGTGAACATTGTAGATATTTTAGAAAAAGCTGACTTTGAAAGCTTAGTATTATTCGATGAATTAGGTGCCGGAACAGACCCACAAGAAGGGGCTGCGCTTGCCATTTCAATCTTAGATGAAGTATATAACCGCGGAGCGCGCGTTGTCGCAACAACGCATTATCCAGAGCTAAAAGCATATGGTTACAATCGTGAACAAGTTATTAACGCAAGTGTTGAGTTTGATGTAAATACATTAAGCCCAACGTATAAATTATTAATCGGTGTACCAGGACGCAGTAACGCTTTTGAAATTTCCAAACGCCTTGGATTATCTGATCGCGTGATTGACCGTGCTCGTAATCATATTGGTACAGATACGAATAAAATCGAAAATATGATTGCGAAGCTAGAAGAAAGTCAAAAAAATGCAGAGCGCGAATGGAACGAAGCAGAAGAGCATCGTAAACAATCTGAAAAACTTCATCGTGAATTACAGCGTCAAATCATTGAATTTAACGATGAGCGTGATGAAAGATTATTAAAAGCGCAAAAAGAGGGCGAAGAAAAAGTAGAAGCTGCGAAAAAAGAAGCAGAAGGTATCATTCATGAACTTCGTCAACTGCGTAAAGCGCAGCTTGCAAGCGTGAAAGATCATGAGCTCATTGAAGCGAAAAGTCGTCTAGAAGGGGCAGCGCCAGAGCTTGTGAAAAAACAAAGAGTAAAAGTGAAAAACACAGCGCCAAAACAACAATTGCGAGCAGGCGACGAAGTGAAAGTATTAACATTCGGTCAAAAAGGACAGCTGCTGAAAAAAGTAAGCGATAATGAGTGGAACGTCCAAATTGGTATTCTGAAGATGAAAGTGAAAGAATCCGATATGGAGTACATTAATACGCCACAACCGGTTGAGAAGAAAGCAGTGGCGACTGTTAAGGGAAGAGACTATCACGTTTCCTTAGAGCTTGACCTTCGTGGCGAGCGTTTTGAAAATGCGATGATGCGCGTTGAAAAATATTTAGATGATGCACAGCTTGCAAACTATCCACGTGTATCCATCATTCACGGAAAAGGAACAGGAGCACTTCGCCAAGGTGTACAAGACTACTTGAAAAAACATCGCGGCGTGAAAAACTACCGTTACGGTGACATGGGCGAGGGAGGCCTAGGCGTAACAGTTGTCGAATTAAAATAACACAAAACCAAGCAAAAGGGGAAACCATTATATGTTTATGGACAAACTTGCAAAAGTATTGTTAGCTTGTTGCGGAATATTTTTGGTGATTGGGGTTATTTATTTAGTGGTTTTTGCGAAGTAAGGGAGCGTCAATCTCGGCATCAGTATACCGCCTGAGATTGATGCTTTTTCTTTTCGGATAATCTATAAGAAAAAAGGAATATGACATGAAAATTAACCAATTTATAAGCGAAGCATTATCCTGCTCAAGGCGAGAAACAGACCGCCTTATTAAAGCGGACCTCGTGGCAATTAACGGTGAAGTGTGTACGCACGGTACGATTGTTACAGAGAATGATATTGTAACGATTGATGGCAAAACGATTGAAAAAGAGGACAAAGAAAAAATCTACATTGCCTTCCATAAACCAGTTGGCATTACTTGTACAGCTGCGGATCATATTGACGGGAATATCATCGAGTATATCAATCATCCCGAAAGAATCTTTCCAGTTGGCCGCTTAGATAAAGCGTCGGAAGGATTGATTTTGTTAACGAATGATGGAAGGATTGCCAATCAAATTTTACACGGAGATTATGAGCATGAAAAAGAATATATTGTAACGGTCGATAAGCCATTTGCAGATTGGTTTATTGACGGAATGTCCCGTGGCGTGAAGATTAAAGATGGAATAACGAAGCAGTGTAAAGTGACACGAGTAAATAGTTCTACATTTCGAATTATTTTAACGCAAGGAATGAACAGACAAATTCGTCGAATGAGCCGTGCTTTTGGATATACAGTAACAAAACTGAAGCGCGTACGAATTATGAATATTAAGCTTGATGGATTAGAGGCTGGAGAGTGGCGGAATGTCACAGTGCAAGAGTTACAGGAATTATTGAAGCAGTTATAGTTGTTTTTCTGTGTTTATTTTTAAAAAAATAAAACTATTGATTTTTTTAAAAATAGCCCATATAATAAAAAACAACAATATTCGACAATATATTTTATAAAAGTAATGATGAGGACACGAGTTATTTTTTACGATTCTCAGAGAGGGGAGCCTTAGGCTGTGAGCTTCCTAATACGAAAAGATACACTTACCACCTCTAAACTTCAAGAGTGAACGGCATGATGCATTGTAATTCTTGACGGATAAAACCGTTATCAATTTACACGAGCTATAAAATGAGTTTATTTCGTTATACATTCATTTTATTAGAATAAGGGTGGAACCACGATTTCAACACTCGTCCCTTTGTTAGGGACGAGTGTTTTTTGCGTTCTTTTATAGGGGAAGTAGGATTGAAAGAGGAAATGTAACGAGTTTTTATTTCTGAATATTTTGTCTATTTATTGATTTTTAGGAGGTAAATGAAAATGAAATCATCTTTAAAGTTATCTGAGATGTTTGCAATAAGTTTAATGTTATTTGCACTATTCTTCGGCGCAGGTAATATGATTTTTCCACCAGCGTTAGGACAAGGTGCTGGAACAGATGTATGGATTGCGTTGTTTGGTTTTATCATTACAGGGGTAGGACTTCCTTTACTAGGGGTTATTGTCATTGCTTTAAAAGGAGATATCAATGAATTAGCAGGTCGCGTGCATCCGTTATTTGCACTTGTTTTTACAGTTGCGATTTATTTATGTTTAGGTGTATTTGTCAGCGTTCCGCGTACAGGAACGGTTGCTTATGAGATGGGAGTCGCTCCATTTTTATCAAGTTCAGTAGCGAGCCAAGCATATCCACTTGTTATCTTTACATTCATTTTCTTTGCAGTTACTTTCTATTTAGCATTAAACCCTTCAAAATTAGTAGGGCGCATCGGAAAAGTATTAACACCAATTTTATTAGCTGTCATTGCAATTATTGTTATTAAAGCACTTATTACACCAATTGGAGAGTTCGGTGCACCGACAGAAACATACAAAGATCCACTGTTTAAAGGATTTATTGATGGATATTTAACATTAGACGGATTAGCAGCACTTGTTTTCGGAAATGTGGTTATCAATGCTTTAAAAGGAAAAGGGATTACAAATAAGAAAAGTATTGCGAAAGTAACAATCTTTGCAGGAATTATTGCAGCACTTGGCTTACTTATCGTTTACTTAGCACTTGCTTACCTTGGGGCTTCTAGTGTATCGCTTGGAATGGGAGAAAACGGCGGTGTTATTTTAACAAACGTTGTTCATCATTTATTTGGAAATTACGGCACACTACTACTTGGGGTAGCAATTGCGGCTGCATGTTTAACAACTTCTGTTGGGATTGTCGCAGCTTGTGGAGATTTTTTCTCAGCACTACTACCAAAGCTGTCTTATCAAAAAGTTGTTTTTATCTTCTGCGTGCTAGCATTTATGGTAGCAAACCTAGGTTTAACACAATTAAATGCATTAGCATTACCAATCTTAATAGCAATCTATCCAATCGGAATCGTATTAATCATATTATCGCTAATTGAAAATTACCTTCGTATCCCGTTGGCAATGTATGTGGGTGGTATTATAGGAGCATTTGTTATTAGCTTTTTCGATGGATTAAATAATGCACACATTCAAATTGCAGCATTAGCGCCGATTTTAGAAAAAGTTCCGTTTTATAGTGTAGGGATTGGATGGTTAATTCCAGGAATGATCGGTATGTTTGTTGGGTATGTTGTTTCGGCTTTTCAGAAGCGAGAAGTTGTTGTAGGGAAATAAGGTAAAGAGGCTTTCTTTGAAAGAAAGTCTCTTTTTTTTGTAGAAAAGCTTACATATATAGAAAGTGAGATGTTGGGAAATGTACCCCGCATTACTGCCTGTAAAAGCCCGATTGGTGAGGGCCAATAATCAGTGGGGGATGAAGAAAATCCCCACCGATTAAAGTTTCACTTTATCTAAATCTATTGTTCATTGACGAAGGAGTTTTCAAGCTAAAAAAGACTGTCATTTTATTAATCCTTGTTTGTAACACCTATTCAGTTTCACCCACATAATATAATATCGTCGTTCAATAAAGTTTGAGGAGGAATACACCTTATGAATAAAAAGCCAATTGTTCTCCATGATGAGCCTTTTGTAGCCCAGTATGAACAAATAATTACACCAGCAGAATGCCAAGAGTTAATCGAACTATCTAAAAAGCACATCCAACCCGCACAAGCCTATGGACATACAGGGGAACGGAAATCAGATTTTACTTGGCTTCCACACTATTCACATGGACTTGTTAGTCAAGTATCTGAACTTATTGCTACTGCTATGCCCTTGCCGCTTAATCACGCTGAGCCATTACAAGCAGCGAGATATGAAGTTGGGGGGAAATTTGATGCTCATATTGATTGTTATGGTACCTGGCACGAAGATGGGAGGAACCGAGTTGAACAAGGGGGACAACGACTTTATACAGCTATTCTTTATTTGAATACAGTTCATGCAGGTGGAGAAACTTTTTTTCCCTCTCTGAATCTTACAGTTACTCCAAGCGAAGGGAAATTATTAGTTTTTGAAAATTGTAAAAGAGGGACAAATGAACCACATCCCCTTTCATTGCATGAAGGTTGTGCGGTACATGAAGGAGAAAAATGGATTGCTACATTATGGTTTCGTGAAAAACCACAATATTAAAAATCTATTATTTGGTTTTTGAGAGAAATGAAAGTTTTTGTTTATTCTTGTTTATGTAGAGGGTTTTTCCGTTGGACAGTGCTCTAAGACTGATCTTTAGATAAGAGTCTCATCTTTTACATCGTATAAAGTGAAACTTTAATCAGTAGGGATTTTCTTCATCCTCCACTGATTATTGGCCCTCACCAATCGGGCTTTTACGGGCAGTTGATCTCCCACCTAACTTCTTTGCTTTTGCCGAATTTTGAGATGGGAGTCTTACTGCCCGCAAATAGCGGGATAAATATATAACAGTCGTTCTAGGCAACGAGCTGGTTGTACTCGCAAAGCAATAATATGGTATAGTGAAACGAGGCTGTTTTTTCAGTCTCGTTTTTTAAATGCTTCCTATAGAATAGAAAGCATTCAAATGGAAAGGAAGACATTACATGCGATCAGAAGTAACTGTAAAGATAAAACCGAAATTTATAAAAGAAATTAAAAGTGGCTATCCACTTATTTTAAAAGATGCAATTCAAAACTTAAATGATATACGTGAAGAGGGGGCAATCATCAAAATTGTTGATGAGAAGAACCAATTTCTTGGTAAAGGATATTACGGAAAGCAAAATAAAGGATATGGCTGGATTTTAACAAGAAAAGAGCAGGAGCACATTGACCAAGCTTTCTTTGAAAGAAAAATCAAATCAGCGTTACATAAGAGAAAAGGTTTTTACAAATCGAATGACACGACTGCATTCCGCGCTGTAAATGGTGAAGGTGATGGCCTTGGTGGTTTAATCATCGATTATTACGATGGCTATTATGTAATTAGCTGGTATAGTGAAGGGATTTATTCTTTTAAAGATGAAATCATTGGGGCTCTTCAAAAAGTAGCAAACTTTAAAGGAATCTACCAGAAGAAGCGTTTTGATACAAAAGGAAAGTATATGGAAGACGATGATTTTGTTGCTGGAGAGCGCGGCGAGTTCCCAATCATCGTGAAAGAGAACGGTGTAAACTTTGCCGTGTATTTAAATGATGGTGCGATGGTTGGCGTATTCTTAGATCAGCGTAACGTTCGAAAACAAATTCGTGACACATACGCGAAAGGTAAAACAGTGTTAAATATGTTCTCTTATACAGGTGCTTTCTCTGTATTCGCAGCGCTTGGCGGAGCGACAAAAACAACAAGTGTTGATCTTGCGAATCGTAGTTTAAGTAAAACAATTGAACAATTTAGCTTGAACGGCATTGACTATGAAGCACAAGATATTATTGTAGAAGACGTTTTCCATTACTTTAAATACGCAGCGAAGAAACAGATGAAGTTTGACATGGTTGTATTAGATCCACCAAGCTTTGCACGGTCTAAAAAATATACATTTAGTGCAGCAAAAGACTATAAAAACCTATTAAAAGAAACAATCTCCATTACAGAAAACAACGGTATTATCGTTGCTTCTACAAACTGCAGTACATTTGATATGAAAAAATTTAAAGGCTTTATTGATACAGCCTTCAAAGAAATGAATGGCAAATATAAAATATTAGAAGAATATTCTTTGCCAGAAGATTTCCGTACGATTGACCAATTTAAAGAAGGCGACTATTTAAAGGTTGTTTTTATTGAAAAAATTAAAGGATAATTAAAATATATCAACATTTTGACAAAGGATATCGATTTACAGATAAAAAACGATATAAGAAAAGGAGCTCAATTTCAAAATGAGCTCCTTTTCCTATTGAACAATATGCTGCACTCTGCCAACTTGTCCGTCTTGTAAGCGCACTTTAATACCGTGCGGATGAGACGGTGAGTTTGTCAAAATATCTTTTACAATCCCTCTAGTGAGTGTACCAGTACGTTGGTCTTTTTTTAAGACAATATCAACTTCAAGACCTGGTGAAATGTTAGCTCGTTTTTGCCCGTTCATTTACACACCTGTACGTCTACGTTGGTTGTTCGTTTTCTTCGTTTGTTGGTTTTGTAGTTTTTTCGTTGCTTGACTTTGATTTGCAGTATTTGCTCCGTTTCCATTTCCTTGCTTTTTCTTTGCAAGTTGTTCGCGCATTAAATCAGCTAAGCTTACTTTTTTATTTTCTGACATGGTAAAACTCCTTTATATTAGGTTAATTGTAAACAATAGTTGTGAGTTCCATCATAACATTGTTATGAAAAGAAATGAAGTCGGATTGAATTTTCATATAATTCTTTTCACCTTTATTGACTTCAGTTACAATTAAATTGTTAATGTTTGTAAAAAAGGGGGTAGAAGCATGTCACATCATATTTTGTTAGTGGAAGATGATAGCTCTATTCAAGAAATGGTCGAGAAATATTTAACTAAAGAGGGCTTTCAAATAACAATTGCATCTGATGGAGAAGAAGGAGTTCTCACATTTCTAAAAGGCTCATTTGATTTAATCATTCTCGATATCATGATGCCAAAGCTAGACGGATTAGAAGTTGTGAGAATCATTCGCGAAAAAAGTGCTGTGCCGATTTTAATGATGTCCGCAAAAGATACGGATGTGGATAAGGCGGTCGGTTTAGGACTTGGAGCAGATGACTACATCTGTAAACCATTTTCTATGATTGAACTGGCAGCTCGGGTAAAGGCAAGCATTCGAAGATCTACAAAGTATTCAGCCACGGAGCAGAAAGAAGAAACGATTGAGATTGGTGATTTAAAAATTGATCTGATTAATTTCACTGTGCAAAAAAAAGAAAAACAGCTAAAATTGACTTTGAAAGAATTTGAGATTTTAAAACTATTTGTGAAGAATCAAAATCGTGTATTTACAAAAGCACAAATCTATAACCTGATTTGGAATGAAGAATATTATGGTGATGATAACGTGATTAATGTTCACATGAGACGGTTGCGTGAAAAGATTGAAGATGATCCTTCTAATCCAGAATATATTAAAACATTATGGGGCATTGGCTATAAGTTGGAAGTGATGTAGTATGATCTCTCTTTTAACGATCGTTATCTTCATATTATTAGGTGTTATTTATTTTCAATATAGAATACAGAAAAGTAAAAGTGCAAATGTACGCTATACATATGAAAAGTTACAGGATATTGTAAAGCAGCAAACAGGTGAGAAATTATTAGTTGTGACGGATGATAAAGAACTGCAAAAATTATTAGTAGCAATTAATCATTTATTAGATGCGAAACAAAAAACGAATGCTGATCATGCGAAGGTTGAAATTTCGATGAGAAAGATGCTTTCTAACATTTCACATGACTTAAAAACACCGCTCACTGTTATTCTTGGGTATACAGAAATGTTAAATGTGGATAAAACGATAAGTGAAGAAGAACGACAAGTATTGCTAGAAAAGGTACATTTGAAAACTTTGGAAGTAATGGAACTTATTCATAAATTTTTTGATTTGGCGAAATTAGAATCTGGAGATAAAGCAGTCGAAATGACAAAGGTGAATATGAATGAAGTATGCCGAGAAAAGATTTTAACGTTTTATGATTTAGTAACGACCAAAGGATTTGAGGTGCATATTGATATACCGGAGAAAAATGTATATGCACTTGGAAATACAGAAGTATTAGGTAGGGTGTTGAATAATTTAATATCCAATGCAATTGCGTATGGATATGATGGGAAAACACTTGGTATTACATTAAGAGATGATGATAGGTGCGTGTATGTTGATGTGTGGGACTGTGGTAAAGGAATTGATGAATCGCATATTGATAAAGTATTTGAACGCATGTATACGTTAGAAGATTCAAGGAACCGATTGTATCAAGGCAGCGGTCTTGGGCTTACGATTACAAAACGACTTGTGGAAGCGTTAGGAGGAGAAATTCATCTTTCTAGTACGCCATATAAGAAAACGGTATTTACAATTGTACTGAAAAAAATAGAGTTTTAGCTTGTAGAAAAGAGTATTCTACAAGCTTTTTTTTGAACGTAAGGAATTTGTAAGGAATGGGTAAGAAAAAAGAGATTTTCATTGTCTATGATATAAAGTGAAACTTCCATCAGTGGGGAGGCTTTATCCCCCACTGATGGTTAGTTGAATCAATCGGGCATTAACGGGCAGTTTTATCTTCCTTCGAGTTAGGGGAATCTTACTGCCCGTTAATGCGGGGGAAGTATGAAGTGGAAGCGAAAGGGGAAAATGATATGTCCTATGTATTAAAAACAAATCAGTTAACAAAAGTATTTGAGGGGAAAGAAGTAATTTCTGGGGTTAATATGCATGTGAAAAAAGGGGAGATCTACGGTTTTTTAGGGCCAAACGGTGCTGGTAAAACAACGATTATGAAGATGATTACAAATTTAATAAAACCAACGAGTGGGGATATTGAAATTTTCGGTGAGAAATTAACAGATACATCTTATGATGTGTTAAAACGTATGGGAACAATTATTGAATACCCTATTTTTTATGACAAGTTAACAGCTAAGGAAAATTTATATCTTCATTGCGAATATATGGGTTACTACGACAAGAAGGGGATCCAGCATGCATTAGACCTTGTCAATTTACATAACGTGGAGAATAAAAAGGTAAAAGATTTTTCATTAGGGATGAAACAAAGGTTAGGAATTGCCAGAGCGATTCTGACAAAGCCAGAGCTATTAATTTTAGATGAACCAATTAATGGTTTAGATCCAATTGGGATTAGAGAATTGCGTGATCTATTTAAAATGCTTTGTAAAGAATATGGAATTACTTTATTAGTATCTAGTCATATTTTAGGTGAAATGGAGCAAATGGCAGATACAATAGGGGTTATTCAAAATGGGAAATTGATAAAAGAAGTTTCAATGAACAGTATTAATGGTAAGCAAACGGAGTATATTGAAATTCACGTTCAAGATGTAAAACGAGCAGCGTATGTTTTAGAAAACAAACTACGTATAACAAATTACAAAATTCTGAGTGAGAATATCATTCGCGTGTACGAAATGACAGAGACGCAACAAGCGATTTCTAAAGCGCTCATCATGAATGACGTAGAAATTGAAAGTATAAACAAAAAGCATAGTTCATTAGAAGAATATTTCTTGAATCTCGTGAATGGAGAGGGGATCCATGCTTAATTTAATGAGACTTGAGCTTATGAAATTTAAGTTGTGGCCGGTTATTAGAGGCGCACTCATCGCAATTTGTATTCTTTCTATATGTATTCCGTTGATATTATGGGATGAAGCAGGAGTAAATGGATATAATCAAACGTTTGCAATAATTGACACGTTTTCACGAGGAGTGTTTATGATTTTTGGAGCAAGTCTAATTGCGAGATTTATTATTCAAGAGTTTCAAGAAAAGACGATGACAGTGATGTTTATGTATCCAATCAATCGTAAAAAGATGATGTTTGCAAAAATGTTTATTATCATTTGTTTTACTCTTTGCTTTATTATGATTTCAGATATTATCATTTTTAGCGTTGTTTATGTATTCAATTTGTATAAGCCAATTATTACAGGAACATTAACCGTATCAATCTTACTCCAAAATGCATTAAAGCTATTCATGAATGCATTAGCAGCAACGGGAATTAGTTTAATCCCAATATACTTTGGAATGAGAAAATATTCTGTGCGTACAACGTTTGTATCAGCGATAGTGATTGTAGCTATGTTAAATTCAGGTAGGGGGACTGAAAGTACATTGTTCGATTTTGTTGCTATTCCCATTATATTAGCTTGTATTGGTTTGTTGATTGCCTATATGGCAATAAGAAAGATTGAACAGGTAGATTTGTTTAAATAGGGCGAGTTTAAAGAATAGGAAATAGAAGATAGAAACGAAAAAGTATAACCCATTAGAAACATATTTTTAAAATCTAATGATTAGAGGAGAACAACATGCTTAAACTTATGAAACTAGAATGGAAAAAACATCGCTTATCTCGTTATTTTAAAGGAGTAGCAATTTGCATTGTAGCAATTTTCGTTGCTGTTGGTCTTATGGCATGGGGTTCTAGAGCTGAGAGTGAGCAAATGTTTCTAGATTATGCAGGATTTATGTCTTTAACAAATATTTTTATTAGAACAACATTTATGATTTTTTCAGCTGTCATTTTATCACGTTTAGTAATTGATGAATACAAAAGTAAAACGATGCAATTATTGTTTACCTATCCGTTACAACGAAAAAAACTCATGCAAGCGAAGTTAGCAATTGTTTTTGGATTTTGTTTTTGCAGCATAATCATTGCTACTTTAATCATCAATATGTTAATTTTCTTCTTAAATCCAATAATAGGATTCTTTGAAACACCTGTTAGTGTAGGTGAAATCATTGCTACAGTTCCAGCTACTTTTATTAGCGCATTTATGATGGCTGGAGTAAGTCTCATTCCTTTATATTTTGGCATGAGAAAAAAATCAACTCCTACAACGATTACCTCGTCTATATTAATAGGATTATTGATTAACTCCACTGTTTCTAATGGGGGAGGACAGCTTAGTTTGTTTGACTTCATTATAGTACCGATTGTGCTCTGTCTATTAGGTCTTGCAATTGGCTACCTTTCTTATCATAAAGTGGATAAAATAGATGTGGCTTAAATAAAAATACAATCTTGAATGAGATGTGGGCTTAAAATGAACTGGGAAATAAAACATGAAGAAAACGATATTAGCTTCTATTTTAATAATTGTAGTTGCAGGAGTAGTTTTTAGTCTCAAGGAAGTAGGGACAAAGAGTTTTGAAAAAGAAAATTCTTTTGCAGTAGATAGTGTAGAAGAAATAGAAATAAATAACGAAAATTGGGATGTTGCGTTCAAAAGTGCGGAGTCAAGCAAAGTAACAATCGCAGTTGAGGGAAAACAGGAAGATAAGAAGAATGATCCTGTAACAATGAAAAAGGATGGAAAGAAAATTGTAGTGAATCAGAAAGAGCGAAAGGAAGGTTTTGCGGGAGGATTCAGTTTTGGAAAGAAAGGCACTATATATATCAAATAATAATTAGAAGAGGTGAATATATCATGCAGAAAAAACCAACTCGTTCCGTCAGTGACGTATTTGCTATGCTGTTTTTTTACTGTACGACGGGACTATTAAGCGTTATTGTTGTTCCAGTTTTGGCAACGATTGCGTACGGTTTCGGTTTTTGCACTGTACTTATATTTATTGCCGGTATTATTCGTTCCCTTGGAGCTACATGGGTACAAATGGATATTGGCCCTGGTTTATCAATCCCTCAGGAGTGGAGCATGGTTTTGGCTCTGAGCATAGGTGGAATCGTGGGAAGTATCGCCTATTTTAGTTGGAAGTATCTCCGTATTTATTTGAATTTTCTATCTAGAAGTTATCGTAAAGTATTACCAGTGAATAAACAATAAAATCGAGCAGGAGGAATTATTTAATAAAACATATGAACTAGGGAGGGAAATAACATGCTGCAACTAATAAAGCTAGAAATAAAGAAAAGTAAGCTCGGCTGGTATATAAAAGGTGCGATTATCGCAAATATAGTGATGGTTGCGATGTTGTTTTTTGTAAGCTATGTGTCACAAATTGAAGGGGATGTAGAATTAGGAAACCCTCAAGGTATTCTTTTAATGGCGAGTGCAATGGTAAGAGGGACGTTTATTGTCTTTGCAGGAGTATTAATTGCGAAATTAGTAATTGAAGAATATAAAAATAAAACAATATTGCTCATGTTTTCGTATCCGATTAATCGAAAAAAAATCATTGCAAGTAAGTTAGTAATTACCGCAATACTAACATTCATAACAATCTTATTATCTAACATTTTTATAGTAGGTGTCTTCTTTACAGTAAATAGCTATATTTTAGTTATTCCGAATACAATAACGATAGATGAGTTGATTCAAGAAGGTATAAAAGTGGTTCCTTTTGCCGTTACAGCTGCAGGAGCAGGGTTAATTCCATTGTATTTTGGTATGCGTAAATATTCTGTTCCAACGACGATTGTTTCTTCCTTAATTGTTGTGATGATTGCATGTCAAAGTCAGCCAGAGTTCTCATTAGCAACCTTTTTGCCACTTCAATTAGCCCTTGCGGCTATTGGTATTATGATTGCTTATTATGGAATTCGAAATATTGAGAATGAAGATGCGCTGTAAAGTTTCACATGAAACAAGTTACAGAAAAAGACAAGGTGCCCAGCTACCTTGTCTTTTTTTCGTTATTACATTTTCGGAGCTTCCATCCCAGCAGCTGTCCACTCTTCCTTAGCTGGCCCATAAATACCTGGAACCTTTAATCCAGCTTGGCGCATTAAAACAGTCATTTGACCGCGGTGATGGTTTTGATGGTTAATGAGAGTCATTAAAAATATAGAATTCGGCATTGGGCGTCCAAAAAAATCGTTGCTTGTTGTTAAATCTTTATCGGTCCACTGCGTTTGAATTGCTTCAACAAAAGCTGTGTTTACTTTACGGTAATTTTCTGCAATCGTCTTTGCGGAAGTTGGAACAGGATAATCTTTTGTTTCCCCCTCAAACTGTAAACCTGTCCCTGACAGCACTACTGGAATCGCGGTGACGATATGCCAAGCAACTCTACCTAAAGTCCAATGACCAGGTGCAATCTCTTGAGTCAACGATTCATCTGTTAATGCATCCAATACCTTTTGCGTAGAATCAGCCTCGTATTTCCACGTTTTTAGAAAGCCTTCAATTGTTTGATACATGCTATCCCTCCTATGGTTACATTCATATGGTAAATTCGTGAAAGGAGGAGATTTTTCCTTTCACGAATTAGTTATATTGTTAACATAAGATGAAAGCATCCAAAACGGGGGAATTTAAAGTATTGAGTGTAAAAGAACCAGCATATTTTAAAACGTGGATTACGAAAATATTAATTAATAAGTGTAACGATATGGTACGGAAAAATAAAGTTTTATATGTGGGAGATTACGGAGAAGTGGGTAGTGGGCACGCAGTAAAAGAAAATATGGAACAAAAGCTAGAATTTGAAAATATGCTTAGTCATTTAAGTTTAGAGTATCGACTCGTGATTGTACTCTACTATGTGAATAAATTCAAAACAAAGGAAATTGCGGAGATTTTAAATGAAAAAGAAGGAACTATAAAATCAAGACAAAAGATATAAGCCGAAAGAGAAAAAAGTTGTATGTAATAAATATTAGAATGTACATCTTGGCGCCTCCTATACAATTAGAATAGATGCAAAAGATCTTGTAGGAGGGCTAGTACATATATGAGGTTATAAATGAATAGTTGTGTAAGAGTCAGAATATTATGATTGTAACACGATTATGGCTATAATATAATGAAAATAATCATCATGAATGGACATTCATTTTATTTGTGTAAGAACAGGAAGGAGGAATCGGAATGGAGAAACCTTGGTTACAAAATTATCCAAAGGAAATTCCGCATACAATTTCTAATGATATGCAGCCGCTCCATGTATATTTACAGCAGATGTCTTCTCGGTACCCAGAAAAGAAAGCGCTTCATTTTTTAGGGAAAGATATTACATTTGCAGTGTTAGATCGTAAGGTGAGACAATTTGCAAATTACCTTAAAAGACTTGGTGTGAAAAAAGGTGACCGAGTTGCGATTATGTTACCAAATTGTCCGCAAGCTGTGATTGGATATTATGGTACGTTACTTGTAGGTGGTATAGTGGTACAAACAAATCCCCTTTATACAGAGAGGGAGTTAGAATATCAGCTCCATGATTCCGGGGCGAAAGTTATTCTTTGTGTTGACCTAGTTTTTCCGAAAGTCACCAATGTTCAATCTGCTACAAAGGTGGAGCACGTTATTGTAACCCGCATTGCTGACTTTTTGCCATTTCCAAAAAATTTACTCTATCCAGTTGTACAAAAGAAGCAAAGCAACCTGGTTGTAACAGTAACGGAAAGTGATACGATTCATGTTTGGAGATCGGTAGAAAAAGAAAGTGATGAAATGGTAGAAGTGCCGTGTGATCCTGAAAATGATTTAGCACTCTTACAATATACTGGAGGTACGACAGGTTTTCCGAAAGGAGTTATGTTAACACACAAAAACCTTGTATCGAATACACTAATGGGTGTGTATTGGCTATATAACTGTACAGAGGGAGAGGAAGTCATTCTCGGTGTTCTTCCATTTTTTCATGTGTATGGAATGACTGCTGTAATGAATCTGGCTATTATGCAAGGATATAAAATGGTATTGATTCCGAAGTTTGATATGAAAATGGTGTTTGAAGCGATTAAAAAACATAAAGTTACACTATTTCCAGGAGCTCCAACAATTTATATTGCCCTTTTAAATAGTCCTCTACTTCGGGAATATGATATTTCTTCGATTCGGGCTTGTATTAGTGGCTCTGCCCCACTTCCAGTAGAGGTACAAGAGAAATTTGAAAAGATTACAGGCGGTAAGCTGGTAGAAGGATATGGACTCACAGAATCATCTCCAGTTACACACGGCAATTTTTTATGGGAAAAACGTGTGCCGGGAAGTATTGGTGTTCCGTGGCCAGATACAGATGCACGCATTATGTCACTTGAAACAGGAGAATATTTGCCACCCGGTGAGATTGGTGAAATTGTAGTGAAGGGCCCGCAAGTGATGAAAGGATACTGGAATAAGCCTGAGGAAACAGCAGCGGTATTACAGGACGGGTGGTTACACACAGGTGATATTGGGTATATGGATGAAGATGGTTTTTTCTATGTGAAAGATCGCAAGAAAGACATGATTGTTGCCAGCGGATTCAATGTTTATCCGCGCGAAGTGGAAGAAGTATTATATGAGCATGAAAAAGTGCAGGAAGTGGTTACGATTGGTGTTCCAGATCCGTATCGCGGGGAGACTGTGAAAGCTTTTGTTGTGCTAAAAGAAGGAGAAGTTTGTTCTGAAGAAGAGTTAGATCAATTTGCTCGTAAATATTTGGCTGCTTATAAAGTCCCAAAAGTATATGAGTTTCGGAGCGAGTTACCAAAAACAACAGTAGGGAAGATTTTACGCCGTGTCCTTATAGATGAAGAACAGAAGAAGAAAGAGGATGAGAAGACGGGCTAAAGGCCCTTTCTTTTTGAAAATATAGGATATAGGATTGACATTTTTTTAAATAGTCAGTATTATATGAAATATGAATGACCACTCATTCAGTCATCTTCTTGAAGGGGACAGTAAAGTGAAAAAAAATCGACCAAAATATAACCAAATTATTGATGCTGCGGTTATTGTAATTGCAGAAAATGGATACCATCAAGCGCAAGTTTCTAAAATTGCAAAGCAAGCTGGTGTTGCTGATGGAACTATTTATTTATATTTTAAAAATAAAGAAGATATATTAATATCCTTATTCCAAGAGAAGATGGGAGAATTTATAGAAAAAATTCGCCAAAAAACAGCAGGAATTGAAAGCGCTGTAGCGAAGTTATTTATGTTGGTAGAAACGCACTTCTTGCTGTTGTCACAAAATGATCCTCTTGCTATTGTCACGCAACTAGAGCTTCGTCAATCCAACCAAGAGTTACGCCTCAAAATAAATGAAGTATTAAAAGGATACTTACAAGTTATCGATGAGATTTTGGAAACAGGTATAAGACAAGGAGAATTCCAAGCGGATTTAAATGTTCGCGTAGCAAGACAAATGATCTTCGGAACAGTAGATGAAGTTGTGACCAATTGGGTAATGAGCGATCATAAATATGATTTGGTCGCACTTTCAAAAACGGTACATGGGCTGCTTATTTCAGCTTGTGGTTATCGTCAATAATGGGAGGGATCATGTTGAAATTCCTATCTGTAACAGTAGAAGACCATATTGCGGTGGCAACGTTAAATCATCCGCCAGCTAATGCGATGTCTTCACAAGTTATGCATGACGTTACTGAGCTAATTGATCAAGTCGAAAAGGATGAAAATATCCGCGTTGTTGTTCTTCATGGTGAAGGCCGCTTCTTTTCAGCAGGAGCAGATATTAAAGAGTTTACTTCTGTTGAGGAAGCGAAACAAGCAACAGAGTTAGCACAGCTTGGACAAGTTACGTTTGAGCGTGTCGAAAAGTGCTCAAAACCAATTATTGCGGCAATTCATGGAGCGGCACTTGGCGGTGGCCTTGAATTCGCTATGTCTTGCCACATGCGCTTTGCAACTGAAAGTGCAAAGCTTGGTTTACCAGAGCTAACGCTTGGACTTATTCCTGGCTTTGCAGGTACACAGCGTTTGCCACGCTATGTTGGTAAAGCGAAGGCTTGTGAAATGATGCTAACAAGTACACCAATTACAGGTACACAGGCATTAGAATGGGGACTTGTTAACGGCGTGTTCCCAGAAGAAACACTTTTAGAAGAGACTCTCAAAATCGCAAAACAAATTGCTGGCAAAAGCCCAGCGACAACTCGTGCTGTGTTAGAGCTATTACAAACAACAAAATCATCTCATTATTATGAAGGTGTACAGCGTGAGGCACAAATATTTGGTGAAGTGTTTACGGGTGAAGATGGAAGAGAAGGTGTAGCGGCATTTTTAGAAAAACGCAAACCTTCATTTAGTGGTAGGTAGTTCAAATTATTTTTTTAATATAAATTACCAGAATATTAAAATTGATAGAATCTTTCTGAAAAACAAGGGGGTAAATGGAATGAACATCTACGTACTCATGAAACGAACATTTGATACAGAAGAAAAAATCGTAATTAAAAACGGTGCAATTTATGATGGCGAAGCGGAATTCATCATCAACCCTTACGATGAATATGCGATTGAAGAAGCAATTCAAGTAAGAGATGCACAAGGCGGTGAAATTACGGTTGTAACAGTTGGCGGAGAAGATAGTGAAAAAGAACTTCGCACTGCGCTAGCGATGGGCTGTGATAAAGCGGTATTAATCAATATTGAAGATGATGTTGAGAATGGTGACCAATTTACAACAGCGAAAGTGCTTGCTGAATATTTAAAAGACAAAGAAGTAGATTTAATTTTAGGTGGAAACGTAGCGATTGATGGTGCGTCTGGACAAGTTGGACCACGCGTAGCAGAAGCGCTAAATATTCCATATGTAACAACAATTACGAAGCTTGAAATTAATGGCACAAGCGTGAAAATTGAGCGCGATGTCGAAGGTGATACTGAAGTGATTGAAACATCACTACCACTTTTAGCAACAGCGCAACAAGGTTTAAATGAACCGCGTTATCCATCGCTTCCAGGTATTATGAAAGCGAAGAAAAAACCGCTTGAAGAACTAGAATTAGATGATTTAGATTTAGAGGAAGATGATGTGGAAGCAAAAACAAAAACAATCGAAATCTATTTACCTCCTAAGAAAGATGCAGGAAAAGTGTTACAAGGCGAGCTGCAAGATCAAGTAAAAGAACTTGTATCGTTGCTCCATACAGAAGCGAAAGTAATCTAATAAAATACGAAATTATATATGCAGGAGGGAAAATCTATGGCTCGTAAAGTATTAGTAATGGGTGAAGTTCGTGACGGATCACTACGTAACGTTTCTTTTGAAGCAGTAGCAGCAGCGAAAACAATCGCAGAAGGCGGTGAAGTGGTTGGCCTTCTAGTTGGAGAGAGCGTTGCATCTTTTGCAAATGAATTGATTCATTACGGTGCAGATCGCGTTGTGACAGTTGAAAATGATAAATTAAAATCATATACATCCGATGGTTATGCACAAGCATTTTTAGCTGTGTATGGTGAAGAGAAGCCAGAAGGTATTGTCTTTGGACATACAGCACTCGGTAAAGATTTATCACCAAAGTTAGCTGCTAAGCTTGAAGCTGGCCTTGTTTCTGATGTAACTGCATTAGAAGTTACAGGTGGAAATGTTGTCTTCACACGTCCAATTTATTCTGGTAAAGCGTTTGAGAAGAAGGTTGTAACAGATGGTATTCTATTTGCGACAGTTCGTCCAAATAACATTACGCCACTTGAAAAAGATGAAGCGCGTACAGGTGATGTATCTTCTATTACAGTTGATGTAAAAGATTTACGTACAATCATTCAAGATGTTGTGCGTAAAACAGCAGAAGGTGTAGATCTTTCAGAAGCGAAAGTTATTATTGCTGGTGGACGCGGAGTGAAAAGTGAAGACGGTTTTAAACCGTTAAAAGAATTAGCAGATGTATTAGGTGGTGCTGTTGGTGCATCACGTGGTGCTTGTGACGCAGAGTATTGCGATTACTCATTACAAATTGGACAAACAGGTAAAGTTGTTACGCCAGACTTATATATTGCATGCGGTATTTCTGGCGCAATTCAGCATTTAGCTGGTATGTCTAACTCAAAAGTAATCGTTGCAATTAATAAAGATCCAGAAGCAAGTATTTTCAAAGTAGCTGATTATGGTATTGTTGGCGACTTATTTGAAGTGGTTCCTTTATTAACAGAAGAGTTTAAAAAGTTAAAAGTACATTCTTAATTTGAGTGACCCTTGAGTTCCAAGTGAAATACCCCTATATATAGAAAAACGAGAGGTCCCCTGCCTCTCGTTTTTTAGCATATACCATAGATTTTTTGTATAGTATAAAGGTACATTTTTTTGTTACAATACATAACGATACATAATATTCGCCACGTATATAACTTAATGATATACTTTTGGTAGAATATACTTGAAGGAGGAAACAAAATGGCAATTGTAAACGCAACTGACCAAAACTTCGCAGCTGAAACAAGCGAAGGTATTGTATTATTAGATTTCTGGGCACCATGGTGTGGGCCTTGTAAAATGATCGCTCCTGTATTAGAGGAAATCGATGCAGAATTAGGCGAAAAAGTAAAAGTAGTAAAAGTAGACGTTGATGAAAACCAAGAAACTGCTCGTAGTTTTGAAGTAATGAGCATTCCATCTCTTTTCGTGTTAAAAGATGGTAAAGTGGTTGACCAAGCGTTAGGATACAAACCAAAAGAAGCGTTAGTAGAATTAGTTTCTAAACACTTCTAATTCAAAAGTCCAGCATAAATGCTGGGCTTTTTTTTATTGGTTGAAATTACCTGCTAATAATATGACAACGAATATGATTTTTTTGTTGACACTTATCGTAAGCGCTTTTATAATCAATTTGATAATAATGAAAATCACTATCACTTAAGGGCGTAGGGGGAAGTAATCCATGACATTCAAGTTAAAAGTATTATCTGCAGCAGCAGTAGCATCTCTTCTTTTTGCAGGTTGTGCGAAAGAGGAAACAAAAAAATCTGAAGCACAAGATAAAAAGGCAGAACAATCTGTTAAAAAAGAAGAAACAAAACAACAAGAAGCAGACTTTGTACAGGCTTACAAAGATGGAGTAACTGAACTTGAAAAAGCGAAAGATGGCAAAGAGGTTGACTTCGATAAAGTAACAAAGTTATATAAAGAAAAGCTACAATCTCTTGTTCAACAACGTGATGGTGAATTTAACGAACAAATCGACCAAACAATTACAGCTGCATTAGAAGCAGGTAAAAAGAAAGAAATGGAACCAATGGTTGTAAAGCAACTATTTGATAAATTAATGCAAAAAGAATTCTTCCAATCAATGCGTCATGATTTCAAAGAAGTAGATGAAAAATGGGGCAAAAAAGATGATGTGAAGAAAGAAATGGAAGAAGCGCTTGCTTTTTATAAAGGTTTAGAAGGTACAGTTGGAAAGCGTGATACAGCATACGGTACACAGATGGCTTCTCAAATTAACGGCGGCTTTGATGAAATGAAAGCTACAATTGACAAAGGTGACAAACTTGCATTTGCGCTTGGTAAGCAAGTTGTAGATAAAACGTTAATGAAAACATTCTATTTTGCAACAGGTGCTCTGCCAAACGGTTATGCTACAAAAATGGTAGAAGAAGCAAAGAAAGATGAGAAAAATGCAAAGGTTGAGCAAGCAGAAGGATGGGCATTTTATCAAGCTATCTATTCATATATGAAAAAAGCAGCTCCTGAAGATGCGGACTTTATCTTAAAGCAGTTTGATTTAAAAACAGATGTGAAAACAGTTGATGCAAAAGCAGTAAATCAAGCATTTGTACGTGGATTCGCAAAAGTTGCATTAGGTGAGTATAAAGAAAGCCAAGAAAACTTTGGAAAAGACAAAGGTCCGGTTACAGCATTAGAGGGTGCATTGTTCATTAATATTATCGAAAATGATTTAAAAACAGTACTTGGTGAACAGGAAACAGTAGAGTTAACAAAAACAGCACAGTCTTATTTAGAAGCAGTAAAAGCGAAGAAGAAAGAAGATGCTGATAAATTGTTACCACAACTTGAGTCTGCCTTAAATAAAGCTGTTGAAACAGCGAAATAGTCTGCTGATACGTATGTCTTTTTTGAAGAAACCTTGTCTTGACAAGGTTTCTTCTTTTACATGATGTGATAGAGGGTAGTGAAACGAATGAAAGTATTAATTACTGGAGGGGCAGGTTTTATTGGAAGCCACCTTGCTTTGAAACTGTTAGCACAGGGAAAGCAAGTTGTACTACTCGATAATTTCCACTCCTACTACGCAAAATCAAGAAAACAGTTCCAGCTTGAGCAAGTCCAGCGCTGTGGAAATGTTCCATTTTATGAGTGCGATATTTTGCACAAGGAAGATGTGAAAGCTATTATGCAACAAGAGAAGGTTGATGCAGTTATTCATTTAGCTGGATTTCCAGGTGTGAGGCCGTCGCTCGAAATGCCTGGTGCTTATGTTGATATTAATATAAAAGGGACAAGCAACGTATTAACATGTGCAGGAGAAGAAAATGTAAAACATGTTATCGTAGCATCCTCTTCTTCTGTGTATGGAGAGCAAATGGGAATGCCCTTGAAGGAGGAAATGGCGAACGGCCGTGTCTTATCTCCTTATGCAGCATCAAAATACGGAGCAGAATCACTTTGCCATGCTTATCAATATATGTATGGATTTCAAATGAATATTTTACGTTTCTTTACTGTATATGGTCCGTGGGGGCGTCCTGATATGGCAATAGCAAGCTTTACCCGGAAATTGCTGAATGGAGAAGAAATTATTGTATATGGAAAAGGAACAGGCCGAGATTACACATATATTGATGATATTACAGAAGGAATTGCTCTTACGTTAGAGTCGAATAGAAGTGATGTATACAATCTAGGGTCGAATGCACCAATTTTAATGACGGAATTGCTTACGCAGTTAGAAAAACATTTCCCATTAATGCGTGTAAGGAGAGAAGGGCATCGTAAAGGAGATGTGACATCGACGTGGGCTGATATTTCGAAAGCGAAAGAACAGCTTGGATATGAACCTCGTGTATCATTTGCAGAAGGGTTGGAGCGAACAATTGCTTGGGCGAAACAATATCCGGATACTGTTTAATCTTTGTGGTATTTTTTTGTTATGTGTTTTTTTTGTCATATCGTGGAAATCGTTTGAAGCGTCTTCTTTGTGGAGACAACTGTATGGATTATGGAAACATCCTTATACGGTAATGTTTCTCATTATGATGTATGGCGTTGCATTTTTCTTTCGTGCCTATGCTTGGAAATTGTATCTTCATCATCATATTACAATGAAAGAGGCTTTATGTGGGTTGTTTTATAGTTTGTTTATTAATCATGTTTCTCCATTGAAAGTAGGAGATGCTGTTCGGATTGCAATTATTACAAAAGAAAAAAAAGTGACCTTAGGGGAAGGGGCACAATCAGTTGTTGTGCTCCGTATATTAGATTTGCTTATCCTTGGTATATTTGGAGCCGTAGGGATGTTTATAATGTGGGGAGATATTTTGCTGAATGCTCCCGTTATCCTCGCTTGTATATGTACTGGAATTGGTATGTTGTTTCTTATGCATAAGAAAGCACCGCAATTTGTAGAGAGTCAGTGGAAGCAATTAAAGGCAGTTTTGTTTACAGTACAAGGGATCATTATTATCTTACTGATTGTAATAAGCTGGATTTGTGAAGCTTTTGTTATATATGAAATCGCGAGTTCTCTTACATTTATACAAGCGATTTGGGTCAATAGTGTGACCATCGCGGGGCAAGTATTTCAATTAACGCCAGGCGGTATTGGGACATATGAAACGGTAATGACGTTTGCGTTAAGAGCGCTTGGGGTAGGATCAGTAGAGGCGTATGAATGGTCATTAATGAGTCATGGATTTAAGTTTATATTTTCTTATGGTGTGGGCGCACTTTTACTCGTTTTATATCCCATGGAATTGCGTTCACTTGTTAGTCAGAAGGGAGAAAACATCCGGTGGAAGAAGTAAAAAAGGCATCAAAATTTGAAAAGGTAGCAGCCCGCTGCTGGAACTTGCTGAATGAAGGGAAACCATTTACACCGATTTTTGTATTCGGTACATTTTTATTGTTTTCTATCTCACAGTTTGGACAAACTGGTTTTATTTCAGCATTTGTTAGCAGTTTTGTCCTCGTTGTACCTTTATTTGTTTTATATTATTTGTTTGATTTTCCATTGTTTTTACGAAACTATTTATGGTTTCCGTTTGTTGCCTATTTAATTGTATTTAAGATGGTTCATTTACCATTATTCTTTTTTGCATTAGGATTATATTTCTTCTTTACAATTTTATTTTGGGGAACGTTATATTATCATTTGCGGATTGGGACATCATGGTTGAACTTTACACGATTTTGGAAGCTTGTTTTGAAAAATAGTGATTCTACAAGTGGGAATGCACAGGAACAAATGCCAAAGTTTTTACTATTACTTTCGCTTTGGTATTACTACTACGAGTTCTTCCAAGAGGGTGGTACATTTAGTGGTGTAGATTGGAAAACGCTTCTTATATTTTACGGTGCTCTTCTCGTATATACACTTATATTACATCGTAATTTATTTGATTGGCAGCCGAAAGCAATTCCTACTTATACGAAGAATATGCCTGAAAATCAAAAGGCATTAAATGAAAAAGTAGTCGTGATTGTGATTGACGGTATGCGAAAAGATCGTTTTGAGGCGGCGCATACACCATATTTAGATTCACTTCGAAAACAGGGGACAGAGTTTTTAAATATGGAAACTGTATATCCGGCTCGTACAGTGGTATGTTTCTCATCTATGTTTACAGGAACGTATTCATTTGAGCATGGTATTAAATCGAATATGGTTTGGAAGCATGGAGTGAACGTAGAGAGTATTTTTGATTCTCTTCGTAAAGTAGATAAAACAGGGAAAATGTTAGCAGTTGCGCATTTAGTCGACGCGTTTGGCGATGATGTGGAAACATTTACGGCTGTAATGAAAAATGATGTTGTCGATTCGAAAATTATGGAGAAAGCAAGAAAAATTATGGATGAACAAGATCCGGATTTATTTATCGTCCAGCTTATTTCTACAGATCAAACAGGGCATAGTCGCGGCGTATTATATGATGAATATTTACAAAAAATTCATGAAGCAGATCAGCATGTGAAGCAGTTTATCGAGCATTTAGAGAAAACAGGCAAAGCAGAAAATACGACATTTATCATTTGCGCAGATCATGGACAAGCGGATGGAATTGGTGGTCACGGTCATTTAGATGAGGGCGAGCGGTTTGTACCATTCTTTATGTGCGGTCCTCATATCGCTCAAGGAATAAAAGTAGAAGAGAAGAAGAGTCTTGTTTCTATGGCACCTACAATTGCTTACTTATTAGGAGCGCCGTATCCATCTCATAGTCGTGGTCCTGTATTAGTAGAAGCGTTAAAGGAGCAGGAAAAGGAATGAAAGTAATTGTTTTTATACCAGCCCTAAATGAAGAGGATTCTATTGCACATGTCATTCAAAAGGTGCCGCGTCATTTTCATCCAAATGTAACGGTAGAAGTACTTGTCATCGATGATGGCTCAACTGATAGAACAGTAGCTGTTGCAAAAGAGGCGGGGGCTGATCACATCGTTTCATTTGCAAAAAACGGAGGACTTGGTGCAGCTGTTCGAGCAGGTTTACAGGAGAGCTATCATCTTGGGGCTGACATTAGTGTAATGATTGATGCTGATGACGAATACCCAGCTGATGAAATCCCGAATATACTTGAGCCTATCTTTGCTGGAAAAGCAGATTATACGATGGGTTCTCGTTTTCGAGGAACAATTCGAGGGATGAAATTACATCGACGTCTTGGGAATTACTGCTTTACGATGTTGCAATGTTTGTTACTACGGAAATGGATTCGTGATGGACAATCAGGCATGCGTGCCTTTTCTAGACAAGCCATGGAGCATGGGGAAATTATTCACGATTATAACTATGCCCAAGTCATTACTTTGAATTTAGTACGAAAAGGATTTCGAGTACAAGAAGTACCGATTACGTATAAAGTACGAAAAACAGGGGAGTCTTTCATATCTTTTCGTAAGTATATGACGCGTGTGTTTCCAGCGATTTGGAAAGAAATGACACGTCCGGTAGAAAAAGTTACGATTGACTATGCTGCACATGTATTAACAGAGGATAAGAAGTGCTCGTAGCGAGCATTTCTTATCTTGATAATTATCATTAATCTCGGGAGGAACGTTCATGAAAAAAATCATTACATCATTATTTGTTGTTATTTTCTTAACATTTTCAATTCAAACGAGTGCATTTGCTTATTCGTATGGAAATCCGAACGAAGAAAAAGTTGCAGAGGCATATAAGCAAATGGTTGCAAAGCTAGATGAAAATCCGGCAAACTTTAAAGAAGCGAAAAAAGCATATGAGAATGTGCAAGAAGAAATTGATCAACATATGGGAAAAGAACCTTCTAAAGCAATGATGAAGGACTTTGATAAACAAAATAAAGAAGATATCATTGCTGATATGCAAAAAATTCTTGCGCTTAATATTAATCGCCGTTTAACAAATGTTGATGAAAAATTTACAGACTATGATACAAGCAAACGTTTATTAGCTAAAGCATTTGCTACATATGAAGCGTTATCGCCAGTTGTTGGTGAGCGCAATAAAGAGTTGGATACAAAGCTAAAGGATGAATTTAATAAAGCATTAGAATCATTAGGAAACCCAGGATTATTTGGGGTAGGTCAAAAAGAAGCAAATCAAGATGCTTTCAAGAAAAGTAAAGATGTTATTTTAACAAGTTTACAAAAAGAGTTTAAAATTAAAGACTTTAAAGTGGGACACTTCAGTGCGAATAGTCAAGAAGATAAAGTAGCTTCTGATAAAACAGAAAAAGCAGAGTGGACAGATTTAAGTAGCTTGAAAAACTGGGCTCCAATTGTAGTTATTGTACTTATACTTGTTGGGGTCATTGTATATGCTGTAAGAAAACGTAAGTAAGGATGAGGGGGAAGAGCGATGCAACTTCAGGCATTTCTCATTACATTTCGTGAAGTATTAGAAGCGTTGCTTATTGTTGGGATTATTACGACATATTTAAAGCGTACAGATAGTAAGCAATTTGTGAAATATGTTTGGCTAGGAGCAGGGCTTGCGGTTGTAGCAAGTTATATTGTCGCTCTTGTCTTTCAAGTTGTATTTACTGGTTTTGCTGCTATGGGCAGCGAAATGTATTTGAAAATATCCATTATTTTCGTTTCGGCCATTCTACTTACACAAATGGTATTTTGGATGGCAGAACATAGTAAAAATATGAAAGCCAATATGGAAAGTAAAATGAGTCAGTATATTACGGCTGGAAACATAATTGGAATGGTCGTGCACTCCTTTCTTGTTGTACTTCGAGAAGGTGTTGAAACAGTGTTTTTCTTCGCAGCTATTACAGGCGGGAATATTGGTGAAGCGATGAAAGGCTGGGGAGCTATTTCAGGCCTACTCGTTGCAGTTGTTGTTAGCTACTTATTCTTTAAAGGAACGATGCGCATTTCACTTAAAGTATTCTTTAAAGTAACGGGCGCATTTATCGTCTTAATTGCAGCGGGTCTTCTTGTACAAGGCATTTCTATGCTCCAAGATTTAAAAATACTCGGCAGCGTTATGCCGCATGTATATGATATTACATGGCTACTACCAGAGCATCCAATTGATTACGCTCACTATTTGCGTGATCATGGTACTGCACCGCTTCTTTCCGGGGATATCGGTATTTTCTTAAAAGCATTTTTAGGATATTCATCGATGCCATCTCTTGAAGAAGTACTTGTGTATCTCGGATATTTTGTTGTATTGTACATGTTAATCATCTTTAAAAAACCTGTTAAAAAAAAGCAAACAATAGTCGAAGAAGATAAGTCAGTAAGCTAAAAGTACAAGGAGTTTTCCTTGTGCTTTTTTTGCAGAAAGGAAATAAGATGAAACAAATATTACGTATATGGGCAGTTATTCTATTTACTAGCGCGATTTGTATTCGGTTTTTCTATGCGAGTCCGTTTGCGGCAACGTGGGACGAAGTCGATTTTACGCTTGCATTAAAGCAATATGACATATTAGCAATGCAGCCACATTTCCCGGGCTATCCTTTTTTTATTTTAGGGGGAATGATAACGCATCTTTTTATAGAAAACCCTGTGCAATCGTTAGGGATTTTTAACGCCATTATGGCACTTAGCGCAGCTTTTCCGATGTACTGGATTGCGCGTCATTATGTAAGTAGAACGAGCGCTCTTATTGTTGTAGCTGTTTTACAAACGAGCGGCTATTTCTCTATTTTAGTAACGCAGCCTATGTCAGAAGGTGCAGCATTAGCAATCGTATGGTGGTATATATGGAGTATAGAACGTGCCTTTCGTACAAAGCGTTTTCAAACTCAATTTTGGCCCGTTCTCTTCTTTGCGCTATTAATGGGCATACGCTTATCATATGCGCCGTTTGGAATTGTGCTTATTTTGTTATTATGGCAACAATGGCATGAAGAAAAATGGCGGTTTATAATCTTATTTTGTACAACTGTCCTTTCACAGTTAGTTTGGGTCAGTGCTCTTATTTGGAACATTGGTGGAATAACGGGGTTGTGGAAAATCTCTTTCGGATTTGTAGAAGGCCATTTTACCGAATGGGGCGGAGCAGTTACAGAAACGAGTGAACCACTTATTTCACGTTTCTGCCGTTTACTTTCTGAAAACATCATCTTTGCAGGAATAGGCATGCACTCGTATTATCTGGTAGGTTTCTTTCTTTCCTTTTTGTTTCTATTTGTTTTACAATGGAAGAACATACGTTGCTATCCAAAGGTTATAATTGCTCTTGGAAGTTTCTATTTTCTTTGGAATTTACTTGGACAAAATATTGATAAACCGCGCCATTCTTATCCGATTGTAGCGATGTTCCTTTGCGTATTTGCTATCTCGTGGTTAAAAAGACATCGTGGTATTGTATTGCTGTTATTTGCTACAAGCCAACTTATAGTAAGTATACCGCTTATGAAAGAACAACAGGTGGAGGTACCGGCAACGTATCAGCTGGCATCATATTTAGAGGGAAAACAGCAGTCATTTATTGTATACACGTGGGAAGAGACGAGGGTTATGGAATACTTGCAGATGCCGTATGAACATAAACGTTTTTACACATATGACTATTTTTTACAGGACAAAAAATATCATAAAAATGATACGATATACGTTACAAATCATCTTATTGAAGGATTTGAAAAGCAAGGGATTGATATAAAAGGACAAATGGAACAAGTAGCTGTTTTTCGTTCTAATCCATTATTTGATCCTGTGTATCATAAAATAGTCTTATATAGGTGGAAAAAGTAAGAGAGGAGAAAGCGAGTGCACGAGCATTTAAAAGAAAAATTATCAATTTTACCAGATCAACCAGGCTGTTACTTAATGAAAGATAAGCAAGGAACGGTTATATATGTCGGGAAGGCAAAGGTGTTAAAAAATCGTGTGCGCTCGTATTTTACTGGTTCACATGATGGGAAGACACTCCGTCTTGTCGGAGAAATTGTTGATTTTGAATATATTGTTACCTCCTCGAATCTAGAGGCACTTATTTTAGAATTAAATTTAATCAAAAAATATGATCCAAAATATAATATCCAATTAAAAGATGATAAAACATATCCATTTATTAAAATTACAGCTGAAAAACAGCCACGTTTGCTCATTACGAGAAATGTAAAAAAGGATAAAGGGAAGTATTTTGGTCCGTATCCAAATGCGCAATCAGCTCATGAAACAAAAAAACTATTAGATCGCATGTATCCGCTTCGGAAATGTACAAATATACCAGATAAAGTTTGTTTATATTATCATATGGGACAATGCTTAGCACCTTGTGTACAAGAGGTAACGGATGAACAGAATCAAGAAATTGTAGATGGAATTGTTAAGTTTTTGAATGGTGGACATAAAGAAGTTCGTTCAGAATTAGAAGCGAAAATGTATGAAGCATCGGAAAAATTAGAGTTTGAACGTGCAAAAGAATTACGTGATCAAATTTCTCATATAGATGCGATTATGGAAAAGCAGAAGATGATTATGAGCGACTTAGTTGACCGCGATGTGTTTGGTTATGCGGTGGATAAAGGCTGGATGTGCGTGCAAGTTTTCTTTGTCCGAAAAGGTAAGTTAATCGAGCGCGATGTCTCTATGTTCCCAATTTATGATGAGCCGGAAGAAGGGTTTTTAACATTTATCGGTCAATTTTATGAACAAAACAATCATTTTAAACCAAAGGAAATTGTAGTGCCAGGCAGTATTGATCCTGAATTAGTAGAGCGTTTTTTAGAAGTGGATGTAACGCAGCCAAAACGAGGAAAGAAAAAAGACCTCGTTGAATTAGCAAACAAGAATGCGAAGATCGCTTTAGGGGAGAAGTTTTATTTAATTGAACGTGATGAAGAGCGAACAATTAAGGCTGTTGAAAATTTAGGTAAGCAGCTTGACATTGAAACACCATATCGTATTGAAGCATTTGATAACTCAAATATTCAAGGGACGAATCCAGTTTCAGCAATGATTGTCTTTATTGATGGAAAACCAGCGAAAAAAGAGTATCGAAAATATAAGATAAAGACAGTTCAAGGGCCAGATGATTATGAATCGATGCGAGAGGTTGTACGCCGGCGGTATACGCGTGCTTTAAAAGAGAATTTGCCACTACCTGATTTAATTGTGATTGATGGCGGGAAAGGACATCTTGCAGCTGCTAGTGATGTGCTTGAAAATGAACTTGGCTTATATATTCCGATGGCTGGACTTGTTAAGGATGATAAACACCGTACATCGCATTTAATGATTGGTGATCCTCCTGAGCCTGTTATGCTTGAAAGAAATAGCCAAGAATTTTATTTATTGCAGCGTATTCAAGACGAGGTACACCGATTTGCAATTACATTTCACCGTCAGCTTCACGGGAAATCAGTGATTCAATCTGCTTTAGATGGGATTCCTGGAGTTGGTGAAAAGCGAAAAAAAGTATTGTTAAAACATTTTGGCTCCCTAAAAAAGATGAAAGAAGCTTCTGTGACGGAATTTGTCGAAGCGGGAATGCCGCAAAATGTTGCAGAAACCATTTATTCCTATTTAACAGATAAGAAGACGTTGTAGTTTACAATGTCTTCTATTTTTTGATATAATTTCAGAAGATTAAAAATTATTAAAAATGAATGAATATGCAATATAAATCCATTTTGATTTTTCGACATATAAGCTGTAGCTATGAAAACAAAAACAGTTCTTCACACATTTCCTCCTTTTGTTTTCACACGGTAGGGGGAGAAAAAAGGCACTGACCGCTTCTATGCATGGCCGGATACTCTCTCCCACCTAAAAAGAAATGGTTTATGTCGTTTTTTTAATTTGGATTTATATAGAAAAGTCAACTAAACCTATATGTCTAGTTGACTGTTAATGTAGATTCTACACTTCGATAGGATCTTTTACGTCCCATTTCACAAGAAATGTGATAGAATCCGAACGTTTTTTTTGCTCTTCATATGACTCTGCAACAACATTTCGTTGCTTTTGAATTTGTTCTGCAACAAATCCAGTTTCTAATTGGTAAGAAGAATGTCTATTTTGCTTTTGACGCTCTGTAATGAGCGGGCCTGTTAGCTGAAAATGCATTTCACGGCGTTTATGCTCGATGATGTTCAAGCGACCCCAGCCAGCTTTTTCAAAAAAATAAATGACTTCTTCAATCGTCTCTAGCGGATATTTTCGTGCTAGGTTTCTGCCGGCCCAGTATAAGATGTCATCTAATTCTTTACCAATTAGGTCAGGTAGTACTTCTTCCCGCAGCAGTTCATAAGCGAAAGCGTTCAATGAAACATCTTCTAAAGATGCTATATCAATTGTATTTTTGCTCAAAATATTCCCCTCTTTCTATAGGGATTATTATATAACATTTCCCATTTATAAAAACAGCACTTTCTTTAGGAAAATCTAAATATATAGAAAGAAAAAAGGAAGTGGCAAATTATATGCAAATTATGTACAAATTATGTATACGTTTTCTTGACGCTTCGACAAAAATAGGAGTAAAATGAATTTGGTATCAAATTATGCTGAAATATTTCGAATAATTTTTTCAGTTTTTCTTATAGCAATAGTGAAAAAACATTATTGTTATAAACTAATACTGAAAGCAGCAGTTAAACACTCAAGGGGGGTAATGGGGACATGAAAGGCCGCGAGTATACGTTTCGCAAGTGGCACTCATTAATGGGGGTCATTCCGGTTGGTGTCTTTTTGACGCAACATTTAGTAGTAAACAATTTTGCAACAAGAGGGGCAGAGGCTTTTAACAAAGCTGCTCATTTTATGGAGCTCCTTCCATTCCGGTATGCGCTAGAAATTTTCGTCATCTTTTTACCGATACTGTACCATGCTATATATGGATTATATATTGCATTTACAGCTAAGAACAATGCGACATCTTATAGTTATTTCCGTAACTGGATGTTCGTCTTCCAACGAATCTCAGGTGTCGTTACGCTTATTTTCTTATCTTGGCACGTTTGGGAAACACGTATTCAGGCAGCAATGGGTAAGCAGGTAAATTATGACATGATGGCAGATATTTTAAGCAACCCAGTTATGTTTGGTTTCTACTTAGTTGGGGTTGTATCAACAATTTTCCACTTTGCGAATGGATTATGGACATTCTGCATTAGCTGGGGAATTACAGTATCGCCACGTTCACAACGTATCTCTACTTATGTAACATTAGCTATTTTCTTAGGTTTATCTTATGTAGGTGTGAGTGCATTATTAGCGTTCATCGATCCACAGCTAGCAAATCAGTAAGGAGTGGGAGAGCATGAAAGGGAAACTTATAGTAGTCGGTGGTGGCTTAGCCGGCTTAATGGCAACGATTAAGGCAGCAGAAGCAGGAGTAAACGTGGAACTGTTCTCTTTAGTACCAGTAAAACGTTCGCATTCTGTATGTGCACAGGGTGGCATGAACGGTGCTGTAAATACGAAAGGTGAAGGGGATTCTCCATGGATTCACTTTGACGATACAATATATGGTGGTGACTTCTTAGCGAACCAGCCGCCAGTTAAAGCAATGTGTGAAGCAGCGCCTGGTATTATTCATTTAATGGACCGTATGGGTGTTATGTTTAACCGTACAGAAGAAGGACTTCTTGATTTCCGTCGTTTCGGGGGAACACAACATCACCGTACAGCATTCGCTGGTGCAACAACTGGCCAACAATTATTGTACGCATTAGATGAGCAAGTACGCCGTCATGAAGTAGCAGGACTTGTAACGAAATATGAAGGTTGGGATTTCTTACGTGCTGTTGTGGATGACGAAGGCGTATGTCGCGGAATCGTTGCACAAGACTTACAATCTATGGAGATTAAGAGTTTCCAAGCTGATGCCGTAATTATGGCAACAGGGGGCCCTGGTATCATCTTCGGAAAATCAACAAACTCTATTATTAATACAGGTACAGCAGCATCTGCTGTATATCAACAAGGTGCATATTATGCGAATGGTGAGTTCATTCAAATTCACCCAACAGCAATTCCTGGGGACGATAAGTTACGTCTAATGAGTGAATCTGCACGTGGTGAAGGTGGACGCGTTTGGACGTATAAAGACGGTAAGCCATGGTACTTCTTAGAAGAGAAATATCCTGCATACGGAAACCTTGTGCCTCGTGATATCGCAACGCGTGAAATTTTTGACGTGTGTGTCGAGCAAAAACTAGGTATTAATGGTGAAAACATGGTATATCTAGATCTTTCTCATAAAGATCCGAAAGAACTAGATATTAAACTTGGTGGAATTATTGAAATCTATGAAAAGTTCACAGGTGATGATCCTCGTAAACTACCGATGAAAATCTTCCCTGCTGTTCATTATTCAATGGGCGGACTATGGGTTGATTATAAGCAAATGACAAGTATTCCAGGGTTATTTGCAGCAGGTGAGTGTGATTACTCTATGCACGGTGGTAACCGATTAGGTGCTAACTCGTTACTTTCAGCGATTTATGGCGGTATGGTAGCGGGACCAAATGCGATTGAATATATGAAAGGTCTTTCAAAATCATCTGATGCTGTTTCATCTACTTTATACGAGCAAAATGAATTAATCGAAACAGAGAAATTTAACAATATTTTAACGTTAGATGGTAATGAAAATGCATATGTTCTTCATAAAGAGCTTGGAGAATGGATGACGGATAACGTTACAGTAGTTCGTGAAAATAAAAAGTTATTAGAAACAGATGCGAAAATTCAAGAGTTAATGGAACGTTATAAACGCATTAACATTAACGATACAGCAAAATGGAGTAACCAAGGTGCTTCGTTTACACGCCAACTGGCAAATATGTTTGAATTAGCTCGTGTTATTACAATTGGTGCGTATAACCGTAATGAAAGCCGCGGTGCGCATTATAAACCAGAATTCCCAAATCGTGATGATGCGAACTTCTTAAAAACTACAATGGCGAAGTTTGAAGGAGAAGGAAATGCACCGGCATTCCATTACGAAGACGTTGATGTTTCATTAATCAAACCACGTAAACGTGATTATTCTTCAAAACATGATGTAGCTGCTAAGGGTGAAGAGAAGGGGGATAAACAACATGTCTGAGAAAACAATCCGCCTCATCATTACGAGACAAGATGGACCAGATGCACAATCGTTTGATCAGGAATTTGAAATTCCATATCGCCCAAATATGAATATTATTTCGGCTCTTATGGAAATTCGTCGTAATCCTGTTGATGCAAAAGGAAATCATACGACTCCGGTTGCATGGGATATGAACTGTTTAGAAGAAGTATGTGGTGCTTGTTCTATGGTAATTAACGGTAAACCACGTCAATCATGTACAGCTCTTATCGATAAATTAGAACAACCAGTTCGTATAAAACCGATGAAGACATTCCCGGTAGTACGTGATTTACAAGTTGATCGTAGTCGTATGTTTGATGCTTTGAAACGTGTTAAGGCTTGGGTTCCAATCGATGGTACGTATGATTTAGGACCAGGACCAAGAATGCCAGAGAAAAAGCGTCAATGGGCATATGAACTTTCAAAATGTATGACATGTGGTGTTTGCTTAGAATCATGTCCGAACGTAAACAGTAAATCTGACTTTATCGGACCAGCGCCGCTTTCACAAGCACGTTTATTTAACTCACATCCAACTGGTGAAATGCATAAAGCAGAGCGCTTACGTGCAATTATGGGTGATGGTGGCCTTGCGAACTGTGGTAACTCGCAAAACTGCGTACAATCATGTCCAAAAGGTATCCCGTTAACAACTTCAATTGCAGCATTAAACCGTGATACAACAATTCAGTCGTTTAAAGATTTCTTTGGTAGCGACAATAACTATTAATTTATATTGCCTCTTCGAATCGAAGAGGCAATATTTATATAAATACAAATGGAAAAACCGAGATGAAATTCTTCTTTTTGGGTGGGAGAGAGGATCCGATCATGCATAGAAACGGTAGCCCTATTCTGAGTGAAAACAAAGGGAGAAAATGAGTGTAGGTCACCTGTTGTTTTCCATAGCCGCGACTGATAGGTTGGAAAATCAAAATGGATATATGGTTTTTTATCGTTTTAATTTTTTGTTTATTCCGAAAGTTGTTGTGTGACTTATGAGAATGAGAGAAAAAGGAGAGAAAAACATGAAGAAGATTTCCTATATTGAAAACCTTGCTAGCTGGGAAAAAGATTTTTCATTTTACATTCCTGTGAAAGTTCGTTTTTGTGAAACAGATATGTTTGGACACATGAATAATGGTGTTGCTTTTACATATTTTGAAGAAGCACGTATTGAATTTTTTAAAGAGCTTGGTTTTATGCAAGAATGGACACATGAAGCATCAGAAACAATGATTGTTGTTGCTGACTTACAATGTGATTTTTTAAAACAAATTTTCTTCGATGAACATTTAAAGGTATATGTAAAAGCTGAAACAATTGGGAATTCTTCTTTGGATTTACACTATATGGTGAAAAATGAAGCGGGAGAAGTTTGTTTAGTAGGGCGTGGGGCAATGGTGCAAGCCTCAAAGAAAACGGGAAAAGGGGCACCTTGGCCCCAAGAATGGAAGCAAAAGCTACTGCAATAATGAATGCAAAAAAATAAGAGAGCGCTATGCTCTCTTATTTTTTTGCATCCATTGCTTCTTCTAATGTTAAGTGATGTTTATGTAAGTATGTAGCATATGGATTACCAACATAGCGAATATGCCATGGTTCGTATGCGTATTCCGTCGTATCTGTTTTATCCTCTAAATAACGAATAATGAATCCAAATTCATGGGCATGTGCTGCAACCCATTTACCTTCTTCTGTTTCACCGAAAATAGGCTCTAATTGATAATTTGCTGATTTAGAACTAATATCCATTGTAAGGCCTGTTTGATGTTCACTTGTTCCAGGGATTGCGCTTACCGAATCTGCTTCAGCTTGTCCTTGTCGTTTTATGTACATATTATGTAATGATTGTTGTCGTTTATAAGAACGGTATCCTGATACAGCAGTAAGCTCTAGTCCTTGTTCTTTTGCTGCATGGAACATTTTTTCGAGAGCTGCACCAGCATCTTTACGAAGTAATGTTTTCTCTTTATCTTTTGGATATGCAAATGGAACGTCTGGTCTTATAAGATCGTCTGGTGTATAGCCATCTGGTAATTTACGATGTTTATTTACTAATACAAGAGGTGAATCTGGATTTGTAACAAGAGAGAAATTCTCATCTATTTTTTTAGCAGTATGAGTTGCTTTTGGGAATGTTGGAATCTCTTCTTTTGGATGTTCAATATGTTTTTGTGTTTCGACAGCTTTCGCTTCATTTTGTAATGGTGATTTTGAGCTGAAATAAGCGAAGGATGTAATACCGATTACAATCGTAGTGGCAGAAATAACAATTACCTTTTTCATAACGCTGTGTAATCTCAGTCCTTTCTTATAATTTTTCTAGTATGTTAATTATAAGTCTAGTTTCTATAAAAAGAAATATAAGAGTCGTAACGTAATAGAATTGCAAAGAAAATGTCAAAAAATGTTTGATTTTGTTGAATTATATATGTAACATTCAGATATGTGTATGATTAGATTAGGATAAAATAGTAAAAGGATGGCCTATGCCATCCTTTTACTATTTTACTTCAAATGATTTTAAGTTATCACGACGAATTTTATCTTTTTCTGCATCAGATTTTTTGAAATTGTAATCATATAGAGCGCCTTCCCAATCACCATACATTGGGTTAGGGAAAATAATGAATTTCTCGCCAAATTGTGCTTTTGTTTCTTCAACTGTTTGATTGCGATCTTTTACAGATTTCCCATCAAATCCAGTGAAGTCAGATAAGTTATCACCGAAGAATAGGACGATATCGTGTGATTGTGAAACAAGTTCACGACGTTTTTCTTTCCCTTTTTCTTTCGGGTCTTGTAGTAAAATATGTTCTTTCGTTGCTTGTGGAGCGCCAACGCGTTCAAGGTTTTTAATCGTTGCATCTAATTGATTTGTTTTACGGTTTGAAATGTAGTAGATATCGACACCTTTAGATTCAGTATATTTTAAGAAGTCAATTGCACCAGGAAGAGCTGCCGCTTCTGCTTTATTAATCCACTCATCCCATTTATAAGGATAGCCCTTTCCTTCTTTCACAGTCATCGCTTGGTGGGGGCTGTTATCTAAAACGGTTTCATCTAAATCTAGTACAATTGCTGGTTTTTTACTTGTCCCTTTTGCAAGAGCAGCATCGAGTTTTAATTGTCCGATGTTATAGCCTTGATAATACAAAGCTTTTGTTTCACCAGCTGTTTGATACCATAGATCAGCCATTAGCTGTTGATCCGTTAATTTTACTTTTTCTTCTTTTGCTACAGTTTTTTCAGCTGTTCCTGAACATGCTACAAGTGATGTAGAAAGAACTGCTACAGATAATAATGTGGTAATGCCTCTTTTCATTTTCATATGTATCCTCCTTGATGTAACTAAATTCTTTAATATTATATATTAAAATATAATATTTTTTATACCTTTTTTTATGAACTTTTGTATATTGTCTTTTGTATATATAGTAGTGTGCCCTATATTAGAAAGATGAGCAAAATGATAATGAGTTATTTGACTTATTTTATTGTCAAAATGACAATTATAATTGACAAACTCCGTTCTGTTATTTACAATTTTAACTAAATGAAACAAATGATGGATCAGAGATGGTGGTACATATAAGAGAATGAAATATAATACTATATTTTATTTCAAACAATCATAGTCTTTAAGAGAGTACGAATGATATTAAAGGGGAGGCTTTATACTTTGAGTTTACAAATTCAAAACTTAACAAAAACATTTGGAGAATCAAAGGCAGTTAACGGTTTGCAAATCTCGTTACCAAAAGGTGAAGTGTTAGGTTTACTTGGCCGAAATGGTGCAGGGAAAACAACGACAATTAAAATGCTTCTTGGGTTATTAACGCCTAATGAAGGTTCTATTACGTGGGATGGAAAAACATTTGGTAATAGTGGGGTAACAATTGGATATTTGCCAGAGGAAAGAGGATTATATACAAAAAGTAGGGTAATAGATCAACTGCGATATTTTGGTAGATTAGAAGGAATGACGAAGAAAGAAGTCGATCTTGCAATCGATCACTGGTTAGGACGATTAGCAATCCCAGAATATAAATTTAAAACGGCAGGAGAGCTTTCAAAAGGGAATCAACAAAAAATCCAATTAATTGCGGCTCTTCTTCATAATCCAGAACTACTTATTTTAGATGAACCATTTAGCGGACTTGATCCAGTTAATGCTGGAATGCTAGCTAGTATTATTGAAGAACAAGTACAGAGCGGAAAGACGATTATTTTATCAAGTCATCGTATGGAACAAGTAGAGGCTTTTTGCCAACATGTATGTATTTTGAAAAAAGGTGAAGCAGTCGTAGAAGGACAGCTAAGTGATATTAAGAAAGAATACGGTTTTCGTAATTTAACTATTGAAGATACAGCAGAGAATGAAAAGGGATTAGAAGCTATACATGTTCCGTATGAAAAACAACAAGGCCTTCTTTATGTAAAAGTACAAGACGATGCAGAAGCTCTAAAGATTTTGCAACAATTGCAAGAGCAAGGTGTAAGCTTAAGGCAATTTAAAATGCTAGAGCCGACGCTAAACGAAATATTTGTAGAAAGGGCGAAATAACAATGCGTAAATTTTCTCATGTATTTTCATTTTATTTCAGGGAAGCATTTTTTTCTAAAAAATCATTGATTACGAGTGCGATTTTATTTTTAGTTGTGTTTGGAATCTTTGCATTTAACCATTTCACTTCTGATGGAGATAAAAGTAAGGAGAAAGATAAGATTGCAGTTGTAGTAGAAAGTTCTACATATAAAATACAAAAAGAAGAGTTAAATAAGTTATTACCATCAGCAAAAATAACGGTTGGTTCAAAGGGTGATTTTGATAAATTACATAAACAAGTAGAAGAAGGAGATTTAGATGGTTTATTCCATGTGAAAGAAAAGAATGGAGTTCCAGAGGTTACGTATATGTTTAATGGGTTCCCTAGTGAAACAACTTCTACAATTATGGCTAGTTATTTAAAGGAGCAATATACGGCAGTAACGGTTGCTAAACATAATGTTTCACCGGAAATTGCACAACAATTGCAAACAGAAATTTCCGTGAAACAAGAAGCGATAAAAGATCGTTCTGCCTCTTTCGGAATTGCATATTTCTTTACATTCGCTTTGTATATGTTCATTGTTGCGTTCGGAAGCACAATTGCGATGAATATTGCTTCTGAAAAAGCTTCTCGCGTTATGGAAGTCATGATTCCGAAAGTAAAACCTCTTACTATGATGTATGCAAAAATTTTGGCAGTTGTTTCAACGGCGTTATTACAACTTGTTATATTGGCATGTGGTTACCTTGTTCCTTGTGTACTAGGCTGGGTAGATTTAGAAAGTGGTTCATTATTTGGATTGCCAATTGATTTTACAAAGCTAGATGCACAAGTTATCAGTATGTTCCTAATTTATTTTGTTACAGGATATTTCCTTTATGCGATGATGTATGCAGCTGCTGGTGCGGTGGTTTCTAAGACTGAGGATTTACAAGGTGTAATGTTCCCGGTGTCGATTTTAATAATGGCAGCATTATTCATTAGTATGAAATCATTAAGTGATCCGAATAGTACTATTGTTGTTGTAAGTTCGTATGTTCCGTTCTTTACACCGATGGTCACATTCTCGCGCATTGTAGCTGGTGAGGCGGGGATGTTAGAAATTACGATAACACTTGCGATTCTTTTGGCGACGATTGGTATATTAAGTGCTGTTACGAGTCGTATTTATGTAAATGGTGTAATGAATTACTCAGACAAAGTGAAATTTAAAGATTTAGCGAAATTTATTAAACGTCAATAATAGGAAAAAGCATGATTTTCTTGTGAAATCATGCTTTTTCTTTATGTATAAATTAAAAATAGTATATAATAATAAGAGTTGTCTTTTAATAGAATGAATAAAAAGGAGGGTGTGCAGATGGGAATTAGTAGCCGTTTTACAGTAGGTGTTCATATGTTAACGTTACTTGCGATAGATCGAAACTCTCGCTGTACCTCTGAATGGATTGCTGGCAGTGTGAATACAAACCCAGTTGTGATTCGCCGCATTACAGGAATGTTAAAAAGAGCAGGTCTAGTGGATGTACAAGCAGGGAAAGGTGGTACATCACTTGCTCGTGATTTAGATGAGATTACATTACTTGATGTATATAAAGCAGTGGAAGTAGTAGAAGAAGGACATCTATTTTCTTTCCATGAGAATCCAAATATTGAATGTCCAGTAGGTGCGAATATTCAATCGGTATTAGAAATTATATTAATGCAAGCGCAAGAAGCGATGGAAAGCGTACTTGCGAATGTAACAGTTCAGCAACTTGTTACAAATTTACAATCAAAAATTAAAAAGTAAAAAAAGCGAGCCTCGTATAAGTGGGCTCGCTTCTTTTACTTTCAGAAAGATCGAAGATTCTATTTTTCAGTATTTAATACAAATTTCCCTACAATGGCAGCAACGATACCACCAAGAATTGGTGCAACAATAAATACCCACAATTGAGATACAGCTTCTCCGCCAGCAAATAAAGCTGGTGCTAGGCTACGTGCAGGGTTAACAGAAGTGCCTGTTAATGGAATACCTAATAAGTGAACTAATACCAGTGTAAAGCCAATTACTAATCCAGCTAATTGTGCGTTTCCCTTTTTACCTGTTACTGCAATAATTACTAAAATAAAGACGAATGTTAAAACAAATTCAACTAAGACAGATCCTGACAAACCAAGATTTCCAAAAGCATTTTGTCCTAAGTTATCTAAAGACATATTAGAAGATTTTAAAATTGTCACTAATGTTGCAGTTCCTAATAAACCACCTAAAACTTGAGCTAATAAATAGTAGCTAAGTTCCATAGCATTCATTCGTTTGTTTACAAACATGGCAATTGATACTGCCGGGTTTACATGACATCCAGAAATTGTTCCAATGCTATATGCCATAGCAACAATTGATAATCCGAAAGCCATTGCAATTCCTAAAGTTCCAATTCCTTCAATTCCGCCGCCTAAAACAGCTGTTCCAGTTCCAAATAATACAAGTACAAAAGTACCAATAAATTCAGCGATCCCTTTTTTTAACATAATTTCCCTCCTCATGTACACATGAATCGTAGTATAGCATAAAATTAGGTGCTTTTAAGTATAAATGGAAAATGAAATATTATTCTGATAAAAAAATAGGGAAGGATTATACAATTTTGATCAAGTAAAAAACATGATTCTCAAAGAATAATCATGTTTTTATTTATGCAGTGTTTTCATTTGTTATGCTGTTTTCTTTCGTTTAGTAACTGGAATAGATCGATTCAAAATGCTATTTGTGATCATTCCAGCTATAATTACAATCATCCCAATAAGTGAGAGTCCGATAGGGAATGAACCATTTAAGAAAAGCATTTCACCAAGAACAGTAAATACCATAGTTCCGGCTTGCGTTGCTTCTACAGCACCTAATAAGGAAAGGTTATCTTTCGCTAAATCTGTTGCAAAGAAAAATGTCATTGTGGCGATAACACCAGAACATAATGCTAATAAAAATCCTTGAAGCATTTGACCGGATGTTGGAATACCTGTTGCCCCAAAACCATATATTGCAAGAATAATTGCTATAGGCAGGCTGCCGATTGCCATTCCTAATACACGCTGGAAAGTATCAAGGCGTCCTCCTACAACTTCCATCATTTTTCGATTGCCGAATGGATATAAGAAAGCTGCAAGAACAACAGGAAGAAAACCAGATATAAATTGAGTGGTCGTAATATGCCCAGCTTCTGTTGCTTGCATACAAATGACACCAATTAAAATGAAAAGTGATACGTATAAACTGCGAAGTGGGATTTTTCCGCGTACGCGTTTTGTACCTGTTTTTGTTTCAATCGTAATAAAAAATAATGGCGATAGTAGCAAGCCAGCGAGTATTGTAACTTGCCAAGTTCCTGCAACAAGCCAAGCTGGAGAAAAGACAGCAGCAAAGCTTAATAAAGAATAAAAGCCGATCCCTGCTAAAGATCCCCACCCTAGCCATGCAAAGGGATGTTTTCGCATTTCTGACCATAAGGGCCAAAGGTTTTTGCGAAATAAAACGATAAGGAATAAAATAGGGAGAGCGAATAAAAAGCGAAAAGAAGCAGTCCAAGCCCAGCTTGTTCCAGATACATTCATTGCTCTGTTCATAATGAATGTTGCAGAGAAAAAGGCGGATGATAAAATACCTAATAATATTGCGCGCATGATACGTAAGCACTCCTTTCGAGATTCGAAACATTTATGTATAGTATAATATACTTAAAGTTAATTAAAGTAAACCATTTTATACTTAGAGGTGATTTTGTTACTATGAAAGAAAAAGAGGATATGCAAACAAAAGAAGTCATTCAGCAAGTTGGTCAGTTATTAAGACAAATTCGTAATGAACAAAAACTGAGTTTAGAAGAATTGGCGCAAAAAACAGGGGTTAGTAAATTAACATTAGGAAAAATCGAAAGAGGTGAAACGAATCCAACATTAGCCGTCATTTGGAAAATTACGAAGGGGCTGTCAATTCCATTGTCGAGGTTAATGGTAGTTGGAGAACCAGTAGCGATTGCTCGCTGTGGAGAAGGATTTGCGGTAGACGTAGGACAGGCATGGCGGTTAGAGACAATGTTCCGGTATACGAAAGAAACGGGCATGGAGATGCATCGTGCTTGTTTAAGACCGCAAAGTATGTATGAGCCAGAGTCTCACCATGAAGGGGCGATTGAACTTGTTACAGTTATGAAAGGACAAGTTGTTATTCAAGTTGAAAATGATGTATATGAATTAAATGAATTTGATTCGATTCAGTTTGAAGCGAATAAGAAGCATAGTTATAAAAATGCTGGAGATGAAATAGCTGTTTTGCATTTAACGATGAAGTATTCTTCTTAGCTATAAAAAGGAGCGCTTGCAATAAAGCGCTCTTTTTTTATAGATTTTAACTGTATTTTTGATAAAATACAGTTAAGTTGGAATATTCAGAAAAAATAAACTGAGTAGGATAAGGGATGAGGCGAATGACGAAATTTAGATTATGGAGATTGGTGCAACAAATTCGAACAAGCCTTCGTTTAAAGTTATTAACATGTTTTTTAGTGGTCGCACTTATTCCGCTCATGTTGTTTAGTTGGATGTCATATGAAAAGTCATCCAATCTTGTAAATGAACAGTTTGGGGATTATGGAAAGTTTGCTATATCGCAGCTTCAAACTCAAATTGAATTAACATTAAGCCATATGCATTTAATTGCTAGTGATATTCAAGAATATTTATCAGACCCGACATTAATTGTTTTAAAAAAAGAAGCACCGAAATCGTATTCGGAATTTATTATTGAGAAAAATTTTGAAAGGTTTTTAGAAGCGCATAAAACAGCACAAACGAAGGGGATCTTTTTAATTACACCTAGCGGTTATTATTATGGAGATCGGTATTTAGATGTGCAGAAACTAAAACAAGAAAAATTTTGGGAAGAACAAGGGAATTTATCACAAGGGTATTGGAATGGGATCTATGTTCCGAATCATTACTCTGCACTTGATAAAAGCAAAGTAATTGGATTACTTGTTCCAGTTAAAACATCATTCGGTAGCTTGAAAGATAGCCGAATATTAGTGGAAACAGATGCGACGGATTTATTTAAGTTTATTGATTCATTAGAAACAGATTTGCATGCATTGATTACCATTCGTGATGAAAAAAAACAGGTGATTTATACGACGGATGAAAATTATAAAAAAAACAAGGATGATATCATTTGGGAAAAGCCAATTCCATCAAATAAATGGAATCTAGAAATTATTATTCCAGAAAAAGAATTTTATCAATCTTCTACAATTATTTTGTTTGTTACATTAATTGGAATTGTTGTATCACTGTGCTTAGCTTTTATGCTGGCATTTTTAATCTCGGCTAAGTTAACGGAAAATATCACGAATTTGGATCATGCAATATCTCAAGTAAGTAAAGGAGATTTTTATACAAATATACCAGTAAATTCACAAGATGAAGTAGGGAGTTTAACTGTGAATTTTAATAAAATGGTTGTTAAAATTAAATCATTAGTAGAAGAAATATATCAGAAAGAAAAGTTGAAAAAAGAAGCTGAGCTCAAGGCAATTCATTATCAAATTAATCCGCACTTGCTATTTAATACATTAAATTCTATTCAATGGAAAGCAAAGCTTCAGGGGGCAAGTGATATAAGTGAAATGATTTATCATCTTGTTGCTGTGTTAGAAGGGAATTTAAATTTTGCGAATGATCTTGTCACACTCCAAAGTGAACTAACCATTATTGAGCACTATTTAAAGGTACAGGAGATTCGATTTGGAAATCATTTTTCTTATACGCAAAATGTCTCGTCTTCTATGAAAGGGGAACATATTCCAAGAATGTCGCTTCAGCCTATATTTGAAAACATATTTTTTCATGCTTTCGACGATGGACATGGAGCTATTACATTATCGGCATTTGAAAAGGATAATGGTGACTTATGTATACATATTACCGATGATGGTCGTGGTATTTCTGATAGGCGGAAACGGGATTTATTACAGGAGCCGTCTGCAGAACAAAGAGGGGGGCTTGGATTATATAATATCGATCAAAAATTTAAATTGCATTTTGGGATAGAGTACGGATTAACGATTCAATCAGAAGAAAAGAAAGGAACTATAGTTCAGATTCTTTGGCCAAAGGGAGGGATACAGAAATGAAACGCATAAAAGTGCTTATTGCGGATGACGAGACGATTGTTCGAAGGGGCTTGAAAATGGCGGTAGATTGGTCGGCGTATAATATGGAAGTAGTAGCGGACGTACCAAATGGTGAGAGGGGATGGGAGGAGTTTGTACAGCATGAACCAGAAGTAGTTATTACAGATATTGTTATGCCTGTTGTAAATGGAATTGAATTTGTGAAAAAGATTAAACAATATGCGCCGAAAACAAAGGTATTATTATTAAGTTGTCATCGTGATTTCGAATATGCACAAGAAGGAATTAAACTGGGAGTTTCAGGTTATTTATTGAAAACATCGTTTCATGATGAGGAACTGGATCAATATTTACGAGCATTTCAAACAGAGTTAACCATTCATAGGGAAACGGAAGCGATCGAACAGCAAAAATCTCTCTTTTACGAAGATTTTTTTCAATGGTTATGTGGTTTTCAAAATCAGTTCCAAGAGATACTTGTGGATTTATTTCGTAATGAATGGAAATGGATGAACGATGGGTATTATGCCTGTTTTATAAGATCAGAATCGAGATTACATCTCATATTACAAGAGATGGATCAAAAGGTATCAAATCCACATGTGAAGATCTTATGTGGAAAGAATCAATGTTTCTTATTTCTTAACGAAAAATATAAGGAAATGATGGAACAAATGTTTATGGATGTAAAGAGTAAATACGAAGAGCTATATTGGATTACGTCAGGGGAGCTGTTCAGTATAGAGCAATGGATGGATTCAGTTAAATCGATGAAGCAATTTGCAGAACTTGAGATTAAGTATAAAGTAACGATTAACAATTGGCCAAAAACAATTAAAGAGGCTATTTTGTATACAATGAATCATTTATCAGAGCCAATTGTTGTTTCAGAAGTGGCAGAGATGGTAGGGCTAAGCAGAAGTCATTTTAGTATGCTTTTTAAAAAGATAATAGGTGAAAGTTTTCATTCTTTTACAGAACGAAGAAAACTTGAACTTGCCATGCAAATGCTTCAAACAACCTCACTTACGATTCAAGAGGTAGCGGAGCATATTGGTATTTCAAATAGTAAATATTTTAGTAAATGGTTTAAAAAGTGTACAGGAACAACGCCATCAGAATATCGAGACAAACAATGTGAAACTTTATATAAAACAAATTGACACCATACTTTTATTGAACGAACAATTTGATAACAAAAATCGAACAAATCGATGTTTTTAACCGCTTTCATAAAAGGTAAAATGAAAGCGGTTAAATTATTTATTCTGAAAAATCAGAAATAAAAAAGATTTTTGGAGAAGGGGAGTGTGTGCAGTGAGAAAAATGGTACATGTATGTCTTAGTTTTATGCTCGTACTTATTGTTTTTTTAGCTGGTTGTAGCTCAAATGAGACTACAAGTAAAAAATCATCAAAGGATGATGAAAAGAAACAAACATCAAATGATGGAACAGTTTTGCGATTTGCAACTTGGGATGCTGGAAAGAATTTAAAGATTCAGCAGCAAATTGCAAAGAAATTTGAAGAGAAGAATCCGGGAGTAAAAGTACAGGTGGAGGCTTATGGTGATGGTTTTGATCAAAAGCTCGCAGCATCTTTCGGGGCGAAAAACCCACCGGATGTTATGTATATGTGGAATTTCCCAGCTTACTATAAATCTCTTGAGCCTTTAGATGAACTGGCAAAGAAAGATCCAGATATGAAATTAGATGACTTTTATCAAGGGCTATTTAACTACTCTAGTATTGACGGGAAATTATATGGTATGCCAGCAGGGTTTACAACGCGGGTTATATATTACAATAAAAAGTTATTTGATAAAGCGAATATTCCATACCCGAAAGATGGATGGACTTGGGATGAGTTTGTAGACACTGCGAAAAAGTTAACAGATGCAAGCAATAAACAATATGGCTTTGCTTTACGACCTGAACCAGATACGTATGATTTACAAGGGTTTATTTGGAGTAACGGTAGTAGTTTTGTAAGTGAAGATGGAAAACAAATAAAAGGACATATGAACAGTCCAGAAACAATTGAAGTTATGAAATCTTTCCAAAGTATGCTAAAGGATAAAACGGCTGTATTAGTAGGTGGAAAAAATCAACAGAGCGGTGATGATATTTTTAAAGCTGGGAAGTTAGCGATGTGGGAGAGTGGAATTTGGCCATTAGAAGGATTTAAAGATGCAAAAATTGATTTTGGTACAGTAGAACCTCCTGCATTTAAAGGGAAACCAGTGAAGGGACTTGTTGGTACATCAGCTGTTTCAATTGCAAAAGATGCAAAGCATAAAGAGTTAGCTTGGGAGTTTGTTAAGTTTTATTCTTCACCAGAAGCAATTAAAATGCGAACTTCTGATTTGCCAGTTCGAATTAGTGTTGTAAAAGAATTGAAGAAAGAGGAAGATGCGAATGTTAAACCGTTCTACACAATGCTAGAACGTTCAACAAATACACCAGCATTTTTACTTAACCCAAAATGGGATGAAGTAAACCGGAATTTATCAGCGGCAATAAATGCAATTATGCTTGGACAAGATCCAGAGCAATTATTAAATAAAGCTGTTCAAGATTCAGAGAAATATATGGATAAATAATTGTAAAAGCAAAGAGGTGTGGATGTTGAAATATGGAGTATCTATAGAAAGTGAAACGAATATAGCCATTAGGAAAAAGAAAATGAAATGGGAGAAACTCGTTCCTTATGCATTTATATTTCCATGGGTATTTGGCTTTGTAGCATTTACCCTTGGTCCTCTTTTATTTTCATTATTTATTAGTTTTTTTGACTGGCCGCTTATTGGAGAAGTTCAATTTGTTGGACTAAAAAACTATCAAGATATGTTTCTAAATGACCCGATGTTTTGGGACTCGTTATGGGTTACGGTGAAATTTGCAGCATTATTTGTTCCATTTAATTTAATTATTGCCCTATTTTTAGCGATTTTGCTAAATCAAAAGGTAAAAGGATATGCGTTTTTTCGAACATTTTTCTATTTGCCAAGCGTTATTTCTGGTGTGGCTTTAGCGATGATTTGGGCATGGGTGTATAACGGAGAGTATGGTATTTTGAATTATTTTCTATCGCTTGTTGGTATAAAAGGACCAAATTGGTTAAGTGATCCGAACTGGTCGCTAATTGCGATGGTAATTGCTAGTTTATGGGGACAAGGTACGCTTATGCTCATTTTTTTAGCAGGATTAAAAAATATCCCGCAAAACTTGTATGAGGCTGCTTCCATTGATGGAGCTGGAAAAGTGCAACAATTTTTCAAAATTACATTGCCGATGTTAACGCCGACGATTTTATTTAATTTAATTACAACAATTATCGGTGCGTTTCAACAATTAACATTAGCGCTTGTATTAACCGGCGGAGGTCCATTAAAGTCCACCTATTTTTACGCGATGTATGTATATGAAAATGCATTTAAGTATTTTAAAATGGGCTATTCATCAGCGAATGCTTGGTTTATGTTTTTAATCATTTTAGGGTTAACACTACTTGTTTTTAAATCATCAGCAGCTTGGGTTTATTATGAAAATGAGATGAAGTCAAAGTAGAAGATGAATAAGGAGGATGCAGTGTGAGAACGAAGAAGCGCATACATCGAATTGTAGTGTACGCACTATTAATAGGTTTTTCCATTTTATTTTTATTGCCCTTCTTTTGGATGATTACAACATCTGTGAAATCACCAGAAGAATTATATTTATATCCGCCAAAGTGGATTCCATCTGAGTTTAAATTTAGTAATTTTGCAAAGGCGTGGACGAGTCAACCATTTAATACTTTTTTATGGAATTCAATTGTTGTAACAGTATTTTCAACAATCGGACAGTTAATATCATCTTCTTTAGTAGCATACGGTTTTGCACGTTTTAAATTTAAAGGACGGGATATTTTGTTCATGATTGTGCTAGCGACGATGATGATTCCGTGGGAAGTAACGATGATTCCGCTTTATATGGAATTTAATGCTCTCGGCTGGATTAATACGTTAAAATCTTTAATTATTCCATCTTGGTTTGGCGGTGCGTTTTTTATCTTTTTAATGAGACAATTTATTATGTCTGTTCCAAAGGAGCTAGATGAGGCTGCAAGGATGGATGGTGCGAACGCTTTTCAAGTTTACTACCGTATTTATTTACCGATTATGAAACCGATTTTAATTCTTGTTGCTGTTTTTAATATTTTAGGATGTTGGAACGATTATCTAGGACCGCTTATTTTCTTAAATGACCAAAGCAAATATACATTAACGCTAGGCTTAGCACAGTTTAAAGGTATGTTTGGCGTTGATATGGAAGGGATTATGGCGGTGACATTGTTAATTAGTATTGTACCTCTTGCACTCTTCTTTTTCGCACAACGCTATATTGTGGAAGAGTCGGGGCATACGGGCCTTAAATAATAGAGCGTAGAAATGATGTGACAAAGTGAATGCAAAAAGGAGGATCGATATGGGACATAACATGTTAGAGGACTTAGAAAATGTTCAAGTAACAGGGCGGAATCGCATGGAGGGAAGAGCACATTTTATTCCATTTCAAACTGAACAAGCGGCTCTATCTTTTACGCGTGAAAGCTCTTCTTATTACAAATTGCTGAATGGAATGTGGAAGTTTTTGTACTTAGAATCCCCAAAGCAACTTCCAGAGAATTTTTTCATAAGTGAATTTGATTGTAGTGAATGGGATACGATTCATGTACCTGGGCATTGGCAATTGCAAGGATACGGAAAGCCGCATTATACCGATTTATATTATCCGTTTCCGGTTCAGCCACCCCATGTTCCATTTGAAAATCAAGTGGGTTGTTATAAAAATGAATTTTATATACCAGAAAGTTGGAACGGAGGATGTATTCGTATTCGATTTGAAGGTGTGGATAGTGCCTTTCATTTATGGATAAATGGAGAAGAAGTGGGATATAGCCAAGGAAGTCGTTTGACGGCAGAGTTTGATATTACATCGTTTGTTCATGCCGGAAAGAATACGATGACAGTATGTGTGTATAGATGGTGTGATGGATCATATATAGAAGATCAAGATATGTGGTGGCTAAGTGGTATTTTTCGTGATGTGTACATTGTGCATGAACCTGCTGTACATATTTATGATATGACGTTATGTACAACGCTTGATGAAAATTATGAAAATGGTGTATTACAACTAAGTACAAAGATTTGCAACGAACAATTACTGAATAAAAATTATGTACTAGAGTACAAGTTTTGTAATAAGAATGGGGAAGTATTAGATCAACATACATCGTATTTGGACTTACAGGGGAAAAGGGTTATAGATGATACACATTCGTTTTCTGTCAAAAAGCCGCAGAAATGGTCCGCAGAAGACCCGTATTTGTATATTGTATTGTTCACGATTCGAAACGAAAATAGTGAAGTTGTAGAAGTGATTTCACAGAAGATCGGTTTCCGGATGATTGAGATGAAGGATAGAAATCTTCTTGTCAATGGTATTCCCATTATATTTAAAGGGGTGAATCGTCACGATCACGACCCGGATACAGGAAGATATGTCACATATGAAACAATGAAACAAGATGTAATGCTTATGAAACAGCATAATATTAATGCGGTGCGAACAGCACATTATCCGAATGATCCACGTTTTTATGATCTATGCGATGAATATGGTTTATATGTAATTGATGAGGCTGATTTGGAATGCCATGGATTTGAGTTAATTGGTAATGCAAACGTATTAAGTGATGATCCTGAATGGGAAAATGCTTATGTAGATCGTGTGGAACGTATGGTGCGTCGAGATCGCAATCATTCTTCAATTATTATGTGGTCACTCGGAAATGAATCTGGGTTCGGTTGTAATTTTATTGCAATGGCGAATAAGTGTAGGGAATTGGACCAATCAAGAATCATTCATTACGAAGGGGATCGAGAAACGAAAGTCGCTGATATTTTTAGTACAATGTATTCTTCAGTCGAAAAGATTATTGGTTATGCAGAAGAAGAAAAGTGGGAAAAACCTCATATTTTATGTGAGTATGCTCATGCGATGGGAAATGGACCAGGCGGATTAAAAGAATATTGGGAAGCGATTTATAGTCATAAAAGATTACAAGGTGGCTTTGTTTGGGAATGGATTGATCACGGATTACGTCAAGTGAATGAAAATGGAGAAGAGTACTTTGCATATGGAGGTAACTTTGGAGATACTCCGCATAATAGTAATTTCTGCATTGATGGACTACTCTTGCCAGATCGAACGCCATCGCCAGCTTTGTTGCAATATAAGAAAATAATTGAACCTATTAAAGTAGGAGAGATAGACATACGAAGTGGTAGGATTTCGATACAAAATATATATGATTTTCGTTCATTGAAAGGCTATCGTGTGCAGTGGACTGTCAAAAAAGAAGGAAAAGTAATTGCGAGTGATTCTATAGATGCCCCGCCTTTGTTACCGAAAGAGAGTTGTGAGATTCAGTTGCTCTTTAAAGATGAAATAGCCCTTCTTACAGAGGAGGATTGCTATGTAACAGTATCGATTGTATTAGGAGCAGATACAAATTGGGGAGTAGCAGGACATGAAATAGCTTGGGAACAATTTTGTATTCCAGCTCTGAAAAAGATAAGAAGAAAAAGAGATTCGAAGTTATATGAGCCAGTAACTTTACATGAAACAAAGGAGGAAATTCGTGTTGCTGGTGAAAGTTTTGCAATTTCTTTTCACCCTGTAACAGGGCGTATAAAAGACTGGACCTTTAAAGGGCAATCACTTATGGAAGAAGGGCCTGAATTAAATATTTGGCGGGCAACAATTGATAATGATATGTATGTAGTTGAAAAATGGAAAGAACAATATGTACACCTTGTGAAACATGACGTAGCGAGTATAGAAGCTGTACAACTTGAAAATGGAAATGTTGAAGTTGTTGTGAAAGGATTTATTTCCCCGCTTGTCGTGAATTGGAAAATTGCTTTTACTTATACGTATGAAATTGAAAGAAGCGGAGCTATGAAAATAGAGACAAAGTTGAATCCAAGCGGTACTTTACCAGAGATGCTTCCGCGAATTGGGCTCGAAATGCGTCTGCCAAAACAATATCAAAATGTAAGTTGGTTTGGACGTGGACCAGGAGAATCATATGTGGATAGTAAAGAAGCCAACAAAATAGATTTGTATGAAATGACTGTAAAAGATTTATTTTTCCCGTATGTTTTTCCGCAAGAGACGGGAAATCGAACAGATGTAAAGTGGGTTTCGTTATATGATCAATATCATGTTGGATTTGTTGCGCATAGTACGCAAGATTTTAATTTTAGCGCCTTGCCTTACACGACAGAAGATTTAGAGAAAGCAGAGCATTTATATGAATTACAAGAAAGGGAGTTTGTTACATTCCATCTAGATTATAAGCAAAATGGTTTAGGAAGCGCGAGTTGTGGGCCAGCTCAGCTTCCGGAGTATCAGTTGAAGCCGGAGCCGTGCCAGTTTGAAGTGTACATTGTTCCTTTTAATGGGGATCATAAACGAGCTTTTGAGATCGTAAAAGAATCTTAAATTACAAGAGAGCCCTTCTATTGCTAGGGCTCTTTCCTAGGGGGATATAAATGTTTGATTTACAACAAGTTCCATTTAGTCGGTACGGTTCTTTTTTAGTTATTTCTTTAAACTATGATAACGGATTATTGATTCGAAACATTCGCGGTGGTGACGACGATTTTGGTGAAGTGTTTAAAATAGAGGTATTAAATCGGAAAGGAGAGGTTTTACCATGTGAAACAAAGATGTCGCCATCTTTACTAACGCTCCAAACTGTAGAAGGTGATGTGAAGATTTGTTTCTCTCATTCTGATACAATTCGTTTTTATTCGGATCGATTGCAGCTACGTTTTATTGGGATTACAAGTTCGTATGATTACTGTATTCCAAGTGCACAAGGTGGATGGGAAATTAATAGCTTTTCAAAAGAAATGAGATTTCATTTATCTGCTATAGAAGGGGTTATGCATATGGATGCCCCGTTTGAAGAACTTCGTTGTAAACATATTATTGTTGATATTTATGCGCAAGATGAAGAATCAGGGATTGATGTGGAACTAACGGAATACAAAACAGTATTGCAGAAGCCGAAGGAGACTAAGACATTCGCGGAGGCGGTGGATGCTGCTGAAGCGGATTTTGTAAATTGGTTACGTCATACATTGGCTGTCCCGAAAGACTTATTGAAAGGAAGAGAGTTAGCGGCTTATATTACATGGTCTTGTATGGTAGAAGCGGAAGGGTATTTACCGAGAAAAGCGATGTATATGTCAAAAAACTGGATGACAAATATATGGAGTTGGGATCATTGTTTTAATGCGATGGCATTAGCGATGCATCAGCCGACAGTGGCGTGGGATCAATTTATGATTTTTTTTGATAAGCAAGATGAGTGCGGTGTATTACCGGATTATATTAACGATAAAAGTGGGCTATGGAATTGCTGTAAACCACCTATTCATGGGTGGACGCTGAAATGGATGATGGAACATACAGATTTTATAACAGAAGAGCATTTACAAGAAGTGTATGAACCGTTATGCAAATGGACGGATTGGTGGTTTACATATCGAGATGATGATGGGGATGGGGTTCCTCAATATAATCATGGGAATGATAGCGGTTGGGATAATAGTACGATTTTTCACCGTGGTGCCCCTATTGAGAGTCCGGACTTAAGCTCATTTCTTATTTTACAAATGGAGGTATTATCGGAGATCGCAGAGAAGCTTGGATTTGAAGAAGAAGCAAAGCGATGGGAAGCGCGAGCAAATACAACGCTCAATCGTATGATTCAACATTGTTGGAGAGAAAAGCGTTTTATTGCCCCGCAATCTGGGAATCATTCATATGAAGTATCAGATAGTCTTGTGTTATATATTCCTCTCATTTTAGGAAAAAGGTTACCTGAAGAAATCATTGAAAGCTTACTTGCAGAATTGAAAAAAGAAAATCACTTTTTGACAAAGTATGGTTTTGCAACAGAGAGTATAAGGAGTCCATATTATCGTGATGATGGATATTGGCGCGGGCCAATTTGGGCACCGACAACATTTATTATGACTGAGGCTTTACAAGCAGTTGGCAAAAATGAATTTGCAAAGGATATTGCTGTTCGTTTTTGTAGGATGGCAAATAAAAGTGGGATGGCTGAAAATTTTCATGCACAAACCGGGCAAGGATTGCGTGATTTAGCGTTTACATGGACTTCTAGTGTGTTTCTTATTTTAGCAAATAAGTATTTGTTAACACAAAAAGAAAGTATGCTCTATCAAAAAGTGACAAGATGAAAGAAAGGCACCGATTGGGCACCGGTGCCTTTTTAGTAAGAACGTGGCATAAGCAACAAACAAACAAGATAGACTAAAAAACCTGTTCCGAAGCATAGAATCGCAATAACCCAAAGTATGCGAATCATACTAACGCTTATATCAAAATATTCTCCTAAACCACCGCATACACCAAATAAAACTTTATCAGTTTCAGATCTACGTAACTTTTTTTCCATTATAAACCCCTCTCCTTTTTAATCACCATTTTGTTTCTTTTATGTATTGGTGATTCTTTATACTTTTATCTTACATGGAAAAGAATATGTAAACTATCGAATTATATTACATTTTTCTGAAAGAAGATTACAGTTTTGTAAGGCAGTTGTACACATAAAAGAAAGGAGAGGATAGCCTCCTTTCTTTTATGTGTATATTGCTTTTATTTTCGGAAACGGTAAGGAACTGTTGTGACTATAACATTTTTCTTATATAGAAGATAGACACGTAGTAATACACTCGATTGGTTGTGTAAAAAGTTATGCCAGTTCTTTTTTGTAATAAATTGCGGAATTAAAACGGTAACGAAACGATTCTTTTCTTGCGCCTTATGCTGAATAATTGTAATTAATTTTGCGATAGGACGCATTAAGCTTCGGTAAGATGAGATAAAGGTAACGAGACGAATATTCGGTTGCCATTCTTTCCATTTTTCCTGCATACGTAGTTCGCTTTCTTTATCAAAAGCTACATACACAGCGATAACTTGATCGCTAATTGTTTCTGCGTAATTGATGGATTGTTCGACTACTTTTGTAATACCAGCGACGGGAACAATTACGACGTTACCAGTTACTTTTTCAGGAATTTCATTAAAATTGATGCGCAACTGTTCTCCTACTGCAACATAGTGATTGTGGATGCGATGAAAGATGAAAACAATGATAGGTAAAAAGATAAGAATGGACCATACTTGCGCAAATTTTGTAATGAAAAAAATGAGAAGCACAGTTAATGAAATAAGAGCGCCTAATAAGTTTGTTAGTAACTTAGGCATCCATCCTTTTGGCTTTTCTCGTAACCATTTTATAATCATACCTGTTTGTGACAATGTAAAAGGAATGAATACCCCGACAGCATACAACGGGATTAATTGTTCGGTTTTACCTTGGAATGCAACGATTAAAAGCATAGAACTAATACCTAACGTAATGATTCCATTTGAATACCCTAAGCGATCTCCACGCATTAAATACATACGCGGCATATATTTATCTGATGCTAAATTAAATGCTAAAAGTGGAAATGCTGAAAAACCTGTGTTTGCAGCTAGTACTAAAATAAGCGCAGTTGTTCCTTGAATAAAGTAGTATACAAAATTCCTTCCAAATATATTTGAAGCAATTTGGGACACGACAGTGTCATTATGTTTCGGAGCAATTCCATACCAATAGGCTAAAAATGTAATACCCGTAAATAAAATAGCAAGAATCGTCCCCATGATAACTAATGTTTTTGCTGCATTTTTTGCAGCCGGTTCTTTAAAATTTGGAATTGCATTGGAAATTGCTTCTACCCCTGTTAAAGCGGAACAACCAGATGAAAAAGCCTTCAACAAGAAGAAGAGTGTAATGCCAGGCACGACTGTTCCAATCGGTGTATGTAAATGAGCGGGAGCTTGCCCAGAAAAAATTTTAAAAACACCAGCAATAATTAAAATAACAAGTGCAAAGGCAAAGAGATAGACAGGATAAGCTAGAATCGATGCTGACTCCGTTACGCCTCTTAGATTCAAAATTGTAATAAATAAAACAAGTATGACCGCGATTGGAACGGTGTATGTGTGCAAAGCCGGAAAAGCAGATGTAATAGCATCGGTTCCAGCTGAAACACTTACAGCTACAGTAAGGATATAATCAACAAGTAATGATCCTCCTGCAATAAGCCCAGCATTTGTGCCTAAGTTTGTTTTGGAAACAACATAAGCACCTCCGCCATGCGGATAAGAAAAAATAATTTGTCGGTATGATAAAATGAGCGCTGTCAATAAGATTAAAACGCCAATTGCGATCGGGATGGAATACCAGAAAGCAATCGCTCCAAATGCAGCTAATACAATTAAAATTTGTTCTGTTCCGTAAGCGACAGAAGAAAGGGCGTCAGAAGAAAGGATCGCGAGTGCCTTTAGTTTATTTAATTTTTGTTCCCCGAGTGCTGTTGACTTAAGTGGTCTACCGATTAAAAATCGTTTGAAGGCCGAAAACATAATGACACCACCAATACATAAAATTTTGCGTGCAAAGCGGATTGGTATGAACACATACATCCCTGTTTGGTAGTATTGGCTGTTTATTGATGAATCTTTCTGAAAAGAAAGAGGTAATAAATGGAGTTTGGGGATTTTCGCGCTTATTATTTAATAATTTTTTTGATGAATAGCGATTATTGTTTGAAAAAGATTTTTTGGAAGTTCTTACATATATATAAATCATAAATAACGTGCCGAAATTAGCCCATTTTCATTCACCACCTGCACATTTTGTTCATACAATATCTTGACTAAATAAACACCCAACTTACACATATACAGCTCTGGCTTAAGCAAGGAGGGTTATACCAGTTGAAGGAAAAAGCATATCAATCTAAACCGTTACTCACAAAGAGAGAGAGAGAAGTCTTTGAATTATTGGTTCAAGATAAAACGACGAAAGAAATTGCAAGTGAACTATTTATTAGTGAAAAAACTGTACGCAACCACATATCAAATGCAATGCAAAAGCTAGGGGTTAAAGGACGTTCGCAAGCGGTTGTTGAGCTTCTTCGTATGGGGGAACTCGAATTATAATAGGTGAAGCCGACTTTTTATAAAAGGTCGGCTATTTTTCTGTCTTGCAAATTGCGAAGAAAAGGAGCAAAATAAAAAAGTCCTGGTCTATACAGGTACATATTTGGAAATCTATTAACAGGTATATTTTGGATCTGTAAAAATCTAAAGTATGTAAGATATAATGATATGCAAAAAAATAAGATGATGAATGAGAAAACGGGTGATTATGTTGAATAGAGCAATTGGTGTCATTGATTCGGGAGTAGGGGGATTAACGGTAGCGAAAGAGTTAATTCGTCAGCTGCCAAAAGAGCGTATTATATATTTAGGAGATACAGCACGTTGTCCTTATGGCCCGCGTTCTCGCGAGGAAGTGCGTCAATTCACATGGGAAATGACAGAGTATTTATTAGCACTTGATATTAAAATGCTAGTTATTGCTTGTAATACTGCAACTGCGGTTGTACTTGAAGAGATGCAAAAACAATTAAAAATTCCAGTAGTGGGTGTGATTCATCCTGGTTCGCGTACAGCTTTAAAAGTGACGAATACGTACCATGTTGGTATTATTGGAACAATTGGAACGGTGAAAAGTGGTGCGTATGAAGATGCGTTAAAGTCCATTAATAACCGCGTTATGGTAGAAAGCTTAGCGTGTCCGCCATTTGTTGAACTTGTTGAAAGTGGAAACTTTGAGAGTGAGATGGCGTATGAGGTTGTTAGAGAAACGTTGCAACCACTGAAAAATACTGAAATTGATACGCTGATTTTAGGATGTACACATTATCCGATTCTAGGCCCAGTTATTAAGCGAGTAATGGGAGATAAGGTGCAGTTAATTAGTTCTGGGGATGAAACAGCTCGTGAAGTAAGTACGATACTATATCATAGTAAAATGTTAAATGAAGGGGAAGAACAAAGCGACCATCTTTTCTTAACCACAGGAAAAATAGATTTATTCAAAGAAATTGCTTCTAAATGGTTTGGACAGCCGATTGAAAATGTAAAACATATTAATTTGTAAACAAGTTAATAATAGATTTGTATAAAAAACTTCTGAGAAATCAGGAGTTTTTTTGTTTAGTAAATTGTAAGATAAGTTGTTATTGCTTGTTCTAAAATGATAAAGAGCTCGTATACATATAGTACAAACTTAGATTTTAGGGGGAAATGGTATGCCTAAATCCACTTTTAAATGGCTTGTTTGTGTTACAGTAAGCGTAGCTTTATTATCAGGATGCGGTTTGTTAAATCAGGAGAAAGAAACGGAACAAATTGATCCACCGAAAAAAGTTACGTATACAGATGGTGAGAAGAAAGAGACTGCTACAAAAGAAAAACAAGGGCAAACGAAGAAATATGATTTATACCTCGTTGATAAAAATGGTTATGTTGTACCGCAAACATTTGATTTACCTGCGCCCAAAGGGAATGCAGTTGTGAAGCAAACATTGGAATATCTTGTGAAGGATGGTCCTGTAACAAATATGTTGCCAAATGGATTTCAAGCGGTTCTTCCAGCGAATACAACGCTGTCAGTTGATGTGAAAAAAGATGGGACAGCAGTTGTTGATTTCTCAAAGGAAATAAAAAATTATAAAAAAGAAGAAGAGCGTCAAATCGTGGAATCTGTAGCATGGACATTGACGCAATTTAAAGAAATTAAGCAAGTCAAATTTCAGATGAACGGTAAAAATTTAGAAACGATGCCGGTTGCTGGTACACCGATTGGTGAAGGGGTTAGCCGTGCGGATGGAATTAACTTTGATGATGAGCAAGTGGCGGATGTAACGAATACGAAGCCGGTTACACTTTATTTCCTAGCGCGAAATAATAAAAAACAGTACTATGTGCCAGTAACACGCCGCGTGGCAGAAGGAAAGGAACATGAAGTAGCAACGGTTGTGAATGAGCTTGTTAAAGGACCGTCGGGTTCAGCTTTACTTAATGATTTTAATCCAGATGTAAAGCTCGTTAGTGAACCGACAGTGCAAGATGGAAAGGTTACATTGAATTTCAATGAAAATATATATGTGAACAAAGGAAAAAGTATGATTTCAAATTATGTACTGCAATCACTCGTTCTATCTTTAACGGAAAAACAAGGTGTGAAAAATGTTTCTGTTGAAGTAAATGGAAAAGCAAATCTTGTTAACGAGAAGGGTGAGAAATTAACAAAACCTGTTGATCGTCCGCAAAACGTGAATACAGGTAGTTTTTAATCGTAAATAATTTGATATACTTATGTAGGAAAGGGGAATTTCTTTTTGAGTTCCCCTTCTTCTGTTGATATACATAATCATAAATTTAAAACGGGCTATACTAACAAGTAGCAGTTACTAGGTAGGGGGTTATTTTATGCGAGTAGATGGTAGACAAGCGGCAGAACTACGCAATATACATCTTCATACAAATTATTTAAAACATCCAGAAGGGTCTGTACTAATTGAAGTTGGAGATACAAAGGTTATTTGTTCGGCAACGATTGAAGAACGTGTGCCACCATTTATGAGAGGCGAAGGAAAAGGGTGGGTAACAGCTGAATACGCCATGATTCCACGCGCAACAGAACAACGTACAATTCGTGAGTCCAGTAAAGGGAAAGTAACTGGTCGCACAATGGAAATTCAACGTTTAATTGGACGAGCATTACGTGCGGTTGTTGATTTGGAAGCACTTGGGGAAAGAACGGTTTGGATTGATTGTGATGTAATCCAGGCAGATGGAGGAACACGAACAGCGTCTATTACGGGTGCTTATGTTGCGATGGTGTTAGCATTTGAAAAGTTATTACAAGCAGAAAAAGTATCTAAAATTCCAGTAAAAGATTATTTAGCTGCAACATCCGTTGGAATTGTTGAAGACCAAGGTGTAGTTTTAGATCTAAACTATGCAGAAGATTCTCAAGCTGATGTTGATATGAACGTTATTATGACGGGGAAAGGCCATTTTGTTGAAGTGCAAGGAACTGGAGAAGAAGCAACATTTAGCCGTGCGGAGTTAAATGAATTACTTGATGCAGCTGAAAATGGGATTTTACAACTCATTGAAAAACAAAAAGAAGCATTAGGTGACATCGTATCTCATATAGAGTAGAGGTGGGAAATATGAAACATGTTGTTGTAGCAACGAAAAATATGGGGAAAGTACGTGAATTTGCCGAGCTATTTGAGAGATTTGACTTAGAAGTAAAATCTCTTCATGACTTCCCTAATATTGAAGAAGTCGAGGAAACTGGTGAAACATTTGAAGAAAATGCACTTTTGAAAGCGGACAGTTTATGTAAACAGTTAAATTCAATTGTTATTGCGGATGATTCAGGGCTAATTGTTGATACGTTGAATGGAAATCCTGGTGTGCGCTCTGCTCGCTATGCTGGTGAGCAAAAAGATGATCAGGCAAATATCGATAAAGTTTTAACAGGATTAGATGGCGTTTCGATGGAAAAGCGTACAGCGCGTTTTTATTGTGCGTTAGCGGTTGCTTTTCCAGAAGAAAATAAAGAGTCGGTTATTGTAAATGGAACATGCGAAGGGAAAATTCTAGAGCAACGTCGTGGTGAAAATGGTTTCGGATATGATCCAATCTTTTATGTAGAAGAATACAAACGAGCGATGGCAGAGTTAACTTCAGATGAGAAAAATGAAATCAGTCACCGCGGGCGTGCTCTTCGTAAGTTGGAAGAAAAAATTTCAGCGTGGTTTTTAGAAGAAGAATAAGGGAGAGAGACCGATGAGAGCTTTAATTGTAAGCGATAGTCACGGTTCTACGAAAGAATTACAGCAATTAAAAGATACATATGAGGGAAATGTAGATGTTATGATTCATTGCGGTGATTCAGAACTAACGCCAGATCATCCAGATTTACGAGGGTTCCAAGTAGTAAAAGGGAATTGCGATCTTTATAATGGTTTTGAAGAAGAAATCATTACTGATGTAGATGAAATGCGCTTTTTTGCTACACACGGTCATCGATACAATATTAAAATGACTTTGCAAACACTTTTATATCGTGCAAAAGAAGTGGGAGCGAATATTGTATGTTTTGGACATTCTCATATGTTGGGAGCGGAATTTATTGATGGTATTTTATTCATCAATCCAGGAAGCATTTTACTGCCACGTTCCCGTAAAGAAAAAACATTTACTTTGTTAGAAGTAAATGAAAAGGACATTGAAATTCGATTTGAAACATTAGCTGGAAAAGTTGTCGCACATAAAACTTTTCAAAGAGGATAAGAAAAATTATCCTCTTTGAAAAAAGGTGTTGACTTTATCTGCGTGTGCAAATATAATAAACCTTGTCGATAAGATATCAGACGGAAATGAAAACAAAATATGCGGGTGTAGTTTAGTGGTAAAACAAGAGCCTTCCAAGCTCTGGTCGAGAGTTCGATTCTCTTCACCCGCTCCATGTCCCAGTAGCTCAGCAGGATAGAGCAACGGCCTTCTAAGCCGTCGGTCGGGAGTTCGAATCTCTCCTGGGACGCTAAAAAAACCTTGTTATCTTTTGATGACAAGGTTTTTTGTTTATTCAAAAATTAATCGTTAATAAATTTTTCAAAAACAAACCCATAATCTTTCACGTTATATTGCTTCTTCGTATCCACAAGCCAATTAAACGCAATTTGATTCATTTCTTTAAATTGCTCTGCTAAATTAACTTGTGCATTCGTAATACGACTAAATGTGTTAGAAGCCATATCTAAACTTTTATGAGCATATTGTAATGTAATATCATTTTCGTATGAAATTTCCTCAATTTTGAGAAGAGCTTTATATAAGTCTTTTAATTCCTCGATATGTTTTTTATGAACGTCAATTGAGTAATATTCATCTCCCATATGGAATTTAATTTCTACATCTAAATCGATTGTACCAGCAGTTTCTAACGCTACATTTTTAATTTGATGTTTGCTGTAGCTGAAGCGGCGTAATGTACGTTTTTTACTTGCTGCACTCGTACCATCTAAGTGAATTAACCCTTTGTTTGTAAAACAATATTCATCTGATTTTGATTTAATTAGAAAATAAATTTTTTCTCCATCTTCATGCATCACATAATCATCAGCATCCACTTTATCATAATCTTTCGGTGTGATTACAGAACCTACATCGCTTAGCCCGAGAACATCAGCAGCTACTTTTTTGAACATATGGATCATCCCCTTTAATTTCTGGATTTTGAATTACATAAAAATATTTTAACATTTTTCAACAAGGGAATTAGGCTGTATTTAAAAATTTATAAGAAGGTGAAGGAGAGAAATATCTCGAATGTGATGTAATAAATAATTACAAAAGTGTTTCGTAAATCAATTAGTTTAAGAATAAATTCACCAAATAAGTACTAAGAAAAGAATGTTAATTTTGCAGACGATTATAGAGAACTCCCGTAAAACCACTTTCAAATATGTTAGGTGGTTTTTTTCTTTTGAAATCTTACAATTCTGTAAGGTAAGTGTAAGAAAGTTCGATGGTAACAAAATGCCAGTTCTTTATAATTAAGGTAACGAAGATGACACGAGGAGGAAGAAAAACATGAAAGGATTAGTCGTAACGGCTTTAACAGTAGCTTTCGGGTTTGTTGCATATGAGAAATTAACAGATGTAATTGAGGTTGTAAAACATTTAGTAGCATAGAGAGAATTGTTATGAGAGGGAAAGGGTAAATGAATGGAATGGTTACTCGGAATTATAGGTGTTTGTAGTGTTATATTATTGTCATTTGTCCCTAGCGGAATACTAAGTCCTACTACAAGTTTATTTTTTATGTGTTTACTTGCCTGCATTATGCTTATTATTATGTTTTTGATGAAACGAAGTAAGCCAATCTTCTTTTTTAGCATGGTTGTTGTTACAATTATTGTTCTCCAAATGATTACTCTTTTCGTATATCCTACAATTATAAAAGCTGCCCATTAATGAGGAAATCCTCTGCGTTATTTGCTGAGGGTTTTTTATATGTATAAAGAGGATTTTCTGATATGATTTTTTCGTTTTAATTATAAAAGTCGAATATTTTCATATTTCAAATAAATGTATTTGGAATGTTGTTTTCTTAACAGCCATTTGTTATATTTACTTTGAAGATATTTAAAATCTAAAAAAAGAGGCGGACGTATGGATAAAAAAGAAAATACGGTCGTATTGTTTCCGCAGTTGTCAGAGCATTATATTGATCAAGGGTTTATGGCGCTGCGGGAGCGGAAGTTCGAAGATGCATTGCGCTGTTTTGAAATATTACGCCAGTATAATGGAGAAACAGAGCAAACAGAATTAGCTTCAGTTATTTGTTTATTAGAATTAAAGCGAATGGAAGAATCAAAAGACCGATGTGAGAAGTTGCTTGAAACAGGAACAGTCTTGTTTGGGGATATTCTTGAAACATACGTGACTATTTTAGTTCAAACAAATGATTATGTAGGTGTAATTGAGACTGTTGAAGAGGTTTTGCAGAAGAAAGAATTGACTGTAGAGCAAAGAGAAAAGTTAGCGCAGCTTGCCCAATTTGCGGAGAATATGCTAAATGGTGAGGGAACGACGCTAGTAGAATCAGATTTTGATCTGGAAGAATTTTCGAAAAAACTATTTGTAGAAAATTTTGGGCAGCAGCTACAGGTAATTCATGCTCTTTTAATTAAAAACCTCGAAAAAGCTTTGCCAGCTTTACGGAAATTTCTCGTTGATAGCACGCGACATCCATATTTAAAAACTTCTATTATATACAAAATGGTAGAGAAGCGTATGAAAGAAGAAATAGAAGTAGAGAAATTTGGCGAAAGAATAATGATTATTCCAGCTCATTTGGATCATAATGATGAGTACTCGAAGAAAGTTATACATATATTATCTAATCGTTTAGAAAGTGATAATCCAAATATGTTTGAGGCGATTATTACATATTGGAGAGAAATGCAAGCAAGTATTTTCCCGTTCCCATTACTAATAGATAAAGTAGAAGTATGGGCAGCGGTTTTAGAGCGAATCGGGAGAAAGCGTTTCGGATTGATCATCGATGAAGAGGAACTTATGGAGGCGTATAATATTACCGTTGAAGAGTTTCATATTGCCTATCAATGGTTTTTACGCGTGGAGAGAGAAGGGCATTTACCTGTATAATTATGAAAAAGAATCGTTCAGTTATTGAAACGAGAATATTCTATGTTATAATGTAAGGGTTGCAAAAGGCTGAATTATGCCTGCTTGTAAGAGGAGAGAAGTATAATTCTCTTACTTAATATGTTTCATATTATTCTCGAACAAAATATACCGTGTTTGTCTTATAGACAAATAATAGATTGAGAATCGCGTGTCTTAAGGCTTATTGCTAGAAGATTAGAAAGCTTAAATAAATTGGCTTTCATGCTTTTGTTGTTTCTAAAAAAGAAATAATGAAAATCTCAATCTGTAGAGGTATGTGCATACATTATTATAGTTGGAGGGAAAGAATAAATGGCTGCAAAATGGGAAAAATTAGAAGGTAACGTTGGCGTTTTAACAATCGAAGTTGATGCTAAAGAAGTAAACAACTCTATCGACGCTGCGTTCAAAAAAGTAGTAAAAACAATTAACGTACCTGGTTTCCGTAAAGGAAAAATGCCTCGTCCGTTATTCGAACAACGCTTTGGTATTGAATCTTTATACCAAGATGCTTTAGATATTATCTTACCAAAAGCATACGGTGAAGCAATCGATGAAACTGGTATCTTCCCAGTTGCTCATCCTGAAATCGACATCGAGAAGTTCGAGAAAAATGAAAACTTAATCTTCACTGCAAAAGTTACTGTAAAACCTGAAGTTAAATTAGGTGAATACAAAGGACTAGCAGTAGAAAAAGTTGAAACAACTGTAACTGACGAAGATGTAGAGAACGAATTACAATCTTTACAAGAGCGTCAAGCTGAACTAGTTGTTAAAGAAGAAGGTACTGCTGAAAACGGCGATACAGCTGTAATCGACTTTGAAGGTTTCGTTGATGGCGAAGCATTCGAAGGCGGAAAAGGCGAGAACTACTCTCTAGCAATCGGTTCTGGTACATTCATCCCAGGTTTTGAAGAGCAATTAATTGGTCTAAAAGCTGGCGAGTCAAAAGACGTTGAAGTATCATTCCCAGAAGAGTACCATGCAGAAGAACTTGCTGGTAAACCAGCAACATTTAAAGTAACAGTTCATGAAATTAAAGCAAAAGAACTTCCAGCTTTAGATGACGAGTTCGCTAAAGATGCAGACGAAGAAGTTGCAACTCTTGAAGAGTTAAAAGCAAAACTTCGTACAAACTTAGAAGAAGGCAAAAAGCACGAAGCTGAGCACAAAGTTCGTGACGAAGTAGTAGAAAAAGCTGCTGATAACGCTGAAATCGAAATTCCAGAAGCTATGATCGAAACTGAGTTAGATCGTATGATTCGTGAATTCGAACAACGCTTAAGCCAACAAGGTATGAACCTTGAGCTTTACTACCAATTCACAGGTACTGACGCTGACAAGTTAAAAGAACAAATGAAAGAAGATGCACAAAAACGTGTAAGAATCAACCTTGTTCTTGAAGCGATCATTGAAGCTGAAAACATCGAAGTTACTGAAGAAGAAGTAACTGCAGAAGTTGAAAAAATGGCTGCAATGTACAATATGCCAGTTGACGCTATCACACAAGCTCTTGGAAGCTTAGATGCTTTATCTGAAGACATTAAAGTTCGTAAAGCTGTAGACTTCTTAGTAGACAACAGCAAAGCTGCATAATAAAATAACAAGGCGCGATTTTGGATCGTGCCTTGTTTTATAAATATAGATATAAATATATTTATAAAACTTTTCGATGAAGAAGGAAATGATCCTTCTAAAGTCGAATATACATATTTCAAAAGTTTTAAAAATTTTTTATTTGTACATAACTAGTCATATTATTTGTATTTCTCGCCACGTAGTGACATAATATGTATTTACATACGATACATTTATCGTGTACATACGAAGGCAAGATATTAGCACTTTGTAAGGGGTGTGAAAATATGTTTAAATTTAATGATGAAAAAGGGCAATTAAAATGTTCTTTCTGTGGTAAAACACAAACGCAAGTCCGAAAGCTTGTTGCTGGTCCTGGTGTTTACATTTGTGATGAGTGCATTGAGCTTTGTACAGAGATTGTGCAAGAGGAGCTTGCGAAGGACGAAGAAGTAGAATTCAAAGATGTACCGAAACCGGTAGAAATTCGTGAAATCTTAGATGAGTATGTAATCGGACAAGATAATGCGAAGAAAGCATTAGCGGTAGCGGTATATAATCATTACAAACGCATCAATTCTAACAGCAAAATTGATGATGTAGAATTGGCGAAAAGTAATATCGCACTTATCGGGCCAACAGGTAGTGGTAAAACATTATTGGCACAAACATTAGCGCGTATTTTAAATGTTCCATTTGCAATCGCGGACGCAACATCTTTAACAGAAGCTGGATATGTAGGGGAAGATGTAGAAAACATCTTACTAAAACTTATTCAAGCAGCTGATTACGATGTAGAGAAAGCTGAAAAAGGAATCATTTATATTGATGAGATTGATAAAGTGGCGCGTAAGTCAGAAAATCCATCAATTACACGTGATGTATCTGGTGAGGGTGTACAGCAGGCCCTTCTGAAAATTTTAGAGGGTACTGTAGCAAGCGTTCCGCCTCAAGGTGGTCGTAAACATCCGCATCAAGAGTTTATTCAAATTGATACAACGAACATCTTATTCATTTGTGGTGGTGCGTTTGATGGTATTGAGCCAATTATTAAACGTCGCCTTGGTGAAAAAGTAATTGGATTTGGTTCAGAGAAGAAAAATGCTGATGTAAATGAAAAGCATGTTTTATCTCACGTATTACCAGAAGACCTTTTACGATTTGGTTTAATTCCAGAGTTTATTGGTCGTCTTCCGGTTATTGCGAACCTAGAACCACTTGATGAAGGTGCTCTTGTTGATATTTTAACAAAACCGAAAAATGCGCTTGTAAAACAGTTCCAAAAATTATTGGAGCTTGACGATGTTGAGTTGGAATTTGAAGAAGGAGCACTGATTGAAATTGCGAAAAAAGCAATTGAACGTAAAACAGGTGCTCGTGGACTTCGCTCTATTATTGAAGGCTTAATGCTAGATGTAATGTTCGAGCTTCCATCTCGTAAAGATATCGAGAAGTGTATTCTTTCAAAAGAAACAGTAGCAGACAATGCACCGCCAAAATTGGTGTTACAAGACGGTACTGTACTCGATACAAAAACATCTGCATAGTGTAAAAATGAAACAGCAATTTTTATAATTGCTGTTTCTTATTATGTTTAGCACTATTCCTCCCAGGAAATACTAAATGGTAAAACATAGCGGGAGGAAATGAATTATGAGCTGGACAAACATATTCTTACTTGTTCAACTTGTTTTTGGTGTAATTGTCGGATTGTATTTTTGGCATTTGCTCCGAAACCAGCGAACACAAAAAGTTTCAATTGATCGAGAATCGAAAAAAGAATTAGAACAACTTCGCAAAATGCGCGAGATTTCTTTGACAGAACCACTTGCCGAGAAGGTACGTCCTACATCTTTTTTAGATATTGTTGGCCAAGAGGACGGAATTAGATCATTAAAGGCAGCACTGTGTGGACCGAACCCGCAGCATGTCATTATATATGGACCTCCTGGGGTAGGGAAAACAGCGGCAGCACGTCTTGTGTTAGAAGAAGCGAAGAAAAATCAAAAATCACCATTTCGTATGAATGCAACATTTATTGAACTAGATGCAACAACTGCCCGCTTTGATGAGCGTGGCATTGCTGATCCTTTAATTGGCTCGGTACATGATCCGATTTATCAAGGTGCAGGTGCAATGGGGCAAGCAGGAATTCCACAACCGAAAAAAGGTGCCGTAACGGATGCACATGGTGGCATTTTATTTATTGATGAAATTGGTGAATTGCATCCAATCCAGATGAATAAAATGTTAAAAGTATTAGAAGATCGCAAAGTATTTTTGGAAAGTGCATACTACAGTGAAGAAAATTCAATGATTCCAACATACATACATGATATTTTTCAAAAAGGCTTACCAGCAGATTTCCGCTTAGTCGGAGCGACAACTCGTTCTCCAGATGAAATTCCTCCTGCTATTCGTTCTCGTTGTTTAGAAGTTTTCTTCCGTGAACTTGATACAGAAGAAATTCAAAAAGTAGCGAAGAATGCAGCTGAAAAAGTGAAAATGGAAATTGGAAAACAAGGTGTTGAAATGATCGGCATGTATGCAAGAAATGGAAGAGAAGCCATTAATCTTGTGCAAATTTCTGCAGGAATGGCGATTAATGAGGGACGTTCTTTTATTAAAGATGAGGATATTGAATGGGTTGTACATTCTAGTCAGCTTACTCCAAAATATGAAAAGCGTATTTATCCAATTCCGAAGATCGGTCTTGTAAACGGTCTTGCAGTATATGGACCGAATACAGGGGCGCTATTAGAAATTGAAGTAATGGCAATTCCAGCTGCGGAAAAAGGTACGATAAATGTTACAGGAATTGTGGAAGAAGAGAGTATTGGTAGTCAAACAAAATCGATTCGCCGTAAAAGTATGGCAAAAGGATCCGTTGATAATGTATTAACCGTGCTCCGCTCCCTAGACTTGTTACCAGAAGGATATGATATACATATTAATTTCCCAGGTGGTATTCCAATTGATGGTCCTTCAGCAGGCATTGCAATGGCAACAGGTGTATATTCAGCGCTTCACCAAGTGTATGTGAATAACGAAATAGCGATGACCGGAGAAATAAGTATTCATGGAGAAGTAAAACCAGTAGGCGGCGTATATGCAAAAGTAAAAGCAGCAAAAAAGGCAGGAGCGAAAAAGGTTATTATTCCTGCTGAAAACATGCAGCCATTTTTATATACGATAAAGGGTATCGAGATTATTCCTGTTCGAAAATTAAAAGAAGTTTTTGCGTTAACATTCGTCCAGGAAAAATTGCATCGTGAAATTGATGTGCATCGCGAGCTAGATGAAGGCGATGTACAATCGATGTGAATTAAATCGGGTTCTAAGAAGTGATTTCCTTTTAGGTAAATGGGAAATAGAACATGTAATGTTTGCCAGACTTCGTTTAAGTTTGTATGCTTAAGCGAGGTCCCTTTTTCTTTTATCCCGCTATTCGTGGGCAATAAGCCCCTACTTCAAAGCTCAGAGAGAAGAGGAGGAAATAGGTAGGGCAACTTACCTGTAAAAGCCCGATTGGTGATGGTTAACTAAGGCCCCTACGGCTGGAAGTTTCACTTTATAGAGAAAGAAAAAGTAGGAGATTTGCAATTGCAAGGAATCTCTGCAATTGCATCCAAGTGTATTGTAATATAAAATAGTTGAACAGGAGTTTAATTTATTATGGAGGTGCTATGTCTAGTATGAATACGAACGAAAGAATTGTGCCCCTCCTACCATTAAGAGGCGTTCTCGTATATCCAACGATGGTTCTGCATCTTGATGTAGGACGTGATAAATCAATACAAGCACTAGAGCAGGCAGCAATGGATGAAAATATCATCTTTTTAGCGATGCAAAAAGAAATGAATATCGATGATCCAAAAGAAGATGACATATATAGTGTGGGTACAGTAGCGAAAGTAAAGCAGATGTTAAAACTGCCGAACGGTACGCTTCGTGTCCTTGTAGAAGGTTTACATAGAGCAGAAATTGTAGAATTTATTGAAGAAGAAAATGTAATACAGGTTTCTATTCAAACAGTAACAGAGGAAGAAGAAGGCGATCTAGAAGAAAAGGCTCTAATGCGCACGTTACTTGAACATTTCGAGCAATATATTAAAGTTTCGAAAAAAGTATCGAATGAAACGTTTGCGACAGTAGTAGATGTTGAAGAACCTGGCCGCCTAGCTGATTTAATTTCTTCTCATCTACCAATTAAAACAAAACAAAAGCAAGAAATTTTGGAGATTAGATCAGCGAAAGAAAGATTACATACGCTCATTTCCATTATTCAAGATGAACAGGAACTACTTAGTTTAGAAAAGAAAATTGGACAAAAGGTGAAACGTTCGATGGAACGTACGCAAAAAGAATATTTCTTGCGTGAACAAATGAAGGCGATTCAAACAGAACTTGGTGATAAAGAAGGTAAAGGCGGCGAAGTAGAGGAACTTCGCGAAAAAATCGAAGAGGCTGGAATGCCAGAAGAAACGAAGAAAGCTGCCCTAAAAGAATTAGATCGTTATGAAAAGTTGCCAGTAAGTTCTGCAGAGAGTGGTGTCATTCGCAATTATCTGGATTGGTTATTAGCACTTCCGTGGACAGAAGCGACAGAGGATATGATCGATTTAGCACATTCTGAAACGATTTTAAATAGAGATCATTATGGTCTTGAGAAAGTGAAAGAACGTGTACTGGAATATTTAGCTGTACAAAAGCTAACAAATTCTTTAAAAGGACCAATTCTTTGTCTAGTAGGCCCTCCGGGTGTTGGGAAAACATCTTTAGCTCGTTCGATTGCCACATCGTTAAATCGTAATTTTGTCCGTGTTTCTCTTGGTGGTGTTCGTGATGAATCTGAAATTCGTGGTCACCGTCGTACATATGTGGGAGCAATGCCAGGGCGTATTATTCAAGGGATGAAGAAGGCAAAAACAATCAACCCAGTCTTTTTATTAGATGAGATTGATAAGATGTCCAATGATTTCCGCGGCGATCCGTCTGCTGCATTATTAGAAGTATTAGACCCGGAGCAAAACCATAATTTTAGCGATCATTATATTGAAGAGCCGTACGACCTATCAAAAGTAATGTTTGTTGCAACTGCAAATACGCTTGCAAGCATTCCAGGTCCACTCCTTGATCGTATGGAAATTATTTCGATTGCTGGTTATACAGAGATTGAAAAAGTACATATTGCTCGTGAACATTTATTGCCGAAGCAATTAAAAGAACATGGCTTACGAAAAGGGAATTTACAAATTCGTGATGAAGCCCTGCTTGAAATTATTCGCTACTATACGCGCGAGGCTGGTGTTCGAACGTTAGAACGTCAAATTGCAAAGATTTGTCGTAAAGCAGCAAAGATTATTGTAACAGAAGAGCGTAAACGTATTATTGTAACGGAAAAAAATATTACAGACCTACTTGGTAAACATATATTCCGTTATGGGCAAGCTGAAACGAAAGATCAAGTTGGAATGGCAACTGGTTTAGCGTATACAGCTGCTGGCGGTGATACACTCGCAATTGAAGTATCTGTATCACCAGGAAAAGGAAAATTAATTTTAACAGGGAAACTTGGGGATGTTATGAAAGAATCCGCACAAGCTGCATTTAGTTATATTCGCTCTCGTGCAGAAGAACTTCATATCGATTCAAATTTCCATGAAAAGAATGACATCCATATTCATGTTCCAGAAGGAGCAGTGCCAAAGGATGGTCCATCAGCTGGTATTACGATGGCAACGGCGCTTATTTCCGCATTGACAGGTGTACCTGTCAGTAAAGAAGTAGGGATGACAGGTGAAATTACCCTTCGTGGTCGTGTATTACCAATCGGTGGTTTAAAAGAAAAAACATTAAGTGCTCATCGCGCAGGCTTAACAAAAATTATTTTGCCAGCCGAAAATGAAAAGGATTTAGATGATATTCCAGAAAGCGTAAAAGAAAACCTTACGTTTGTGCTTGTGTCTCATTTAGACGAAGTATTGGAGCACGCATTAGTAGGAGTGAAACAATGAAAGTAACAAAAGCAGATATTGTCATTAGTGCTGTTAAACCAGAACAATATCCAGATGGTGACTTACCAGAAATTGCATTAGCAGGTCGTTCTAATGTTGGGAAGTCTTCCTTTATTAATAAAATTTTAAATCGTAAAAAGTTAGTGCGTATTTCTTCTAAACCAGGAAAAACGCAGACACTCAACTTTTTCTTAATTAATGAAATGATGCATTTTGTCGATGTTCCAGGTTATGGATATGCGAAAGTATCGAAAACAGAGCGAGCGGCATGGGGCAGAATGATTGAAACCTATTTTACAACGCGTGAGCAATTAGATGCGGCTGTATTAGTAGTTGATCTACGTCACCCGCCAACAAACGATGATGTTATGATGTATGATTTCTTAAAGCATTATGAAATTCCAACAATCATCATTGCAACAAAAGCCGATAAAATTCCGAAAGGGAAATGGCAAAAGCATTTGAAGGTTGTGAAAGAAACGCTTGATATTGAACAAGGTGATGAAGTTGTTCTATTTTCATCGGAAACAGGGCTTGGAAAAGAAGAAGCGTGGAAAGCCATTCATAAGTTTACAAAAACAAAAAACGTGTGACGATTCGTCGCACGTTTTTTTGTTTACTTATAGTACGTTTAATGTAACCTCAATATTTCCTCTAGTCGCTTTTGAATATGGACATACGCCATGTGCAGCTTCTACAAGCTCTCGTGCTTCAGCATGAGAAACGCCAGCTACACGTACATCAAGTACAGCAGATAATCCAAAACCACCGTCCGTATCTTTCCCAATTGAAATATGAGCTGTCACTTCTGTACTTTCTACTTTTACACGTTTTGTACGAATAACAAGTTGTAATGCACTATCAAAGCATGCTGCATAACCAGCTGCAAATAATTGTTCTGGGTTCGTTGCTTCGCCGCCCATACCGCCTAATGCTTTTGGCATCTTCACATCAAGGTTTAGAATGCCGTCTTCAGAAACAACTTTCCCGTTTCTTCCACCTGTTGCAGTTACAGTTGCTGTGTATAATTTTTCCATCCTTATTCCCCTTTTCTATCATTTATTGGTTTCATGGTTTCAATTAATTTATTTAATTGAACTAATAATGATCGGTATTCTTGCTCTGTAATTCCTAAATTGGTAGCAATGGTTTTTGGCAATGAACATGCTTTTTCTTTTAAAGCGTGTCCTTGTTCTGTTAGTTCAATGCACACCTTGCGTTCATCTTCCTTAGAACGAACACGTTTAACTAATCCTAATGTTTCCATGCGTTTTAACATAGGGGTTAAAGTGCCGGAATCTAAAAATAGACGTTCACCAATTTCTTTTACAGTTAATCCATCTTGCTCCCAAAGTACTAATAATGTAATGTACTGTGGATACGTAATACCCATTTCTTCTAAATAAGGTCGATAAAAGCGTGTTACTTCCCTAGAGCAAGCATAAATAGAAAAGCAAAGCTGATTATCAAGATGCAAAGGATTATCTTTCATGAGCATCCCTCCTTTTTAATTGTGCACAATTAAATTTTGTAAAATAAATATAACGAAAAAGAAATGAGATGTCAAATACATTGCAACGAAAAAATTTTGAGTAATGTGTCACATGAAAGAAGTTGTTACATTTTGGAACAATCATACATATTTTTCTGTATGATGAAAGAAGATAGAGAAAGAGAGTATTTCAATTCGTATGGAATAGTTTCCATCACTTGATTCTGATAGATTTTTTTGGTAACGTACAAATAGAGTTATTATTTTATAATGATTATAAAGTAAGGTATATATACATTTTGATTTTCTAACATATAAGTCGCTGTTATGAAGAACAAAAGGTGACATGTACTCGTTTTCTCTCTTTGTTTTAACTTGGCATGGGGCAGGGAGAGGATCTGACCGCTTCTATGCGTGGCTGGGTGCTCTCTCCCACCTAAAGATTAGGTTTTATGTCGTTTTTTCAATTTGCATTTATATAGTCAGATGAGTAATGTATTTCCTGCTAGGTGTGAAAAGCAGAAAAAATAATTTGTTGATGTTCACACGATTGTCAGATTCATAACAGGAAAGTTGTATTATGATAGTAGATAAGGTGATAAAACGGTTGAAGGGGGACATGCTGCGTGCATATTCTTGTTGTTGGTGTAAATTATCGAACAGCCCCTGTAGAATTTCGTGAGAAACTAACATTTCAGGCAGCGGAGTTAGAGCAGGCAATGACAACGTTACAAAATCAAAAGAGCGTGTTAGAAAATGTCATTGTATCAACGTGTAACCGCACAGAAATCTATGCTGTCGTCGATCAATTACACACGGGACGATATTACATTAAGAAATTTTTAGCTGATTGGTTTCAGCTTGGTATAGAAGAGGTTTCACCATATTTGTCTATTTTTGAACAAGATGGTGCCGTGGAACATTTATTCCGTGTAACGTGCGGATTAGATTCTATGGTAGTGGGTGAAACACAAATCTTAGGACAAATTCGAAATAGCTTCTTAGAGGCGCAAAAAGTGAAAGCAACAGGGACAATTTTTAATGAATTGTTCAAACAAGTCATTACGTTAGCAAAGCGTGCGCATTCAGAAACAACAATTGGTGAAAGTGCCATGTCTGTTAGCTATGCTGCTGTTGAACTTGGAAAGAAAATTTTCGGCGATTTAACAGACTGTCATGTTTTGATTCTTGGCGCTGGAAAGATGGGTGAACTTGCCCTGCAAAACTTATATGGAAGCGGAGCTCGTAAAGTGACCGTTATGAACCGTACGTTTACGAAAGCGGAAACAATGGCCGAGAAATATATGGGGCATGCAAAACCGTTAAGTGAATTGCAGTGTGCGCTTTTAGAAGCGGATATTTTAATTAGTTCAACTGGTGCTTCAGATTACGTGATTACGAAAGAAATGATGACAAGAGTGGAGCGTATACGCTGTGGTCGTCCATTATTTATGGTAGATATTGCAGTGCCGCGTGATATTGATCCGACAATCGATGAGCTAGAAGGTTCTTTCTTGTACGATATTGATGATTTACAAGGTGTAGTAGAAGCCAATCGTGCTGAACGTTTGAAAGAGGCGGAAAAAATTCAGCTTATGATTGAAGAGGAAATCGTTATATTTAAAGCTTGGTTAAATACGCTTGGCGTTGTTCCTTTAATATCAGCTTTACGTGATAAAGCATTAGCGATTCAAGGTGATACGATGCAAAGTCTTGAACGAAAAATTCCAACGCTTAGTGATCGTGAAAGAAAAGTGATTAGTAAGCATACGAAAAGTATTATCAATCAACTGCTAAAGGATCCAATTTTAGTAGCGAAAGAGTTAGCGGCCGAAGAGGGAGCTACGGAAAAGCTCGCTTTATTTGCGAAAATTTTTGATTTAGAAGTGCAAGAAGCGGCCATGGAACATATTGAAGAACCAGAGCATAAACGAGTGTGGACAGCATCCGTTCCATCTTTATAACTGGAAGGATGATCGGATGGTTTTTTTAAATAATAGTATTATTTATCATATCGCAATTATTTTATATGCTTGTAGCATTAGTTTATATTTTATAGATTATTTCCAAAGTAACCGAAAGGCGAATCGAATTGCTTTTTGGTTACTTGCGATTGTATGGGTATTACAGTCTATTTTTATGTTACTTCGAGCTACGGAATCAGAGACGAATCCGATTTTGACATTATTGTCAGGGATTTATTTTTATGTGTGGCTATTAATTACAATGTCACTCGTAATCAATCGATTTATGCGCATTGACTTTTTAGTCTTTTTTACAAATGTCATTGCTTTTGGCGTAAGCGCTTTTTCTATTTTCACTCCGCTCGGAAAAATGTCGCCTGTACTCGCACATCAATTAGTTTCAGAGCTTGTATACGTGCATGTAGGAATGGCGATTATTTCCTATGCGGCGTTTACAGTATCGTTTATTTTTTCCATTATGTACTTGTTGCAATATCGATTATTAAAACAAAAAAAATGGAATGCAAGATTAAGAAGGTTAGGAAACTTACCGAAGCTTGAGTCGATGTCATATGGATTAAATTTATTTTCTGTTCCGTTTTTCCTATTAGCTATTTTGCTTGGATGTATATGGGGATATACAAAACTAGATAATTTCCATTGGTATGACACGAAAGTAATCGGGTCTTTTGTTGTTTTGTTTGTCTATTGCATGGGTCTATATTTACGAGGGTCAGATATATTGCAAGGTAAGAAAATTATAAACTGGAACATTGGAGCCTTTCTCGTTATGTTAATCAATATTTTTCTATTAAGCAGTTTATCCAACTTCCACTTTTGGTATTTATAATGAGGAGAGAACATTATGCGCAAAATTATTGTAGGTTCAAGAAAGAGTAAGCTAGCATTAACACAAACAAATTGGTTTATTGATCAATTAAAAGCGCTTGGTTTACCATATGAATTTGAAGTGAAAGAAATTGTTACAAAAGGTGATGTTATTTTAGATGTGACGCTTTCTAAAGTAGGTGGGAAAGGCTTGTTTGTAAAAGAAATTGAACACGCACTACTTATGAAAGAAATCGATATGGCTGTACATAGTATGAAGGATATGCCAGCTGTACTTCCAGATGGATTAACAATTGGGTGTATACCAAAGCGTGTCGATCCGCGTGATGCGTTCATCTCAAAAAACGGGGAATCATTTGAGGACTTAGCAGAAGGTGCAATTCTTGGTACGAGTAGTCTACGACGTAGTGCGCAGTTACTCGCTGCTAGACCAGATTTACAAGTGAAGTGGATTCGTGGAAATATTGATACGAGATTACGTAAATTAAAAGAAGAAGATTATGATGCAATCATTTTAGCAACGGCTGGATTGCAGAGAATGGGCTGGGATGATGATGTAATTACAGAACACTTAGATGAAACATTATGTGTACCAGCTGTAGGACAAGGTGCCTTAGCGATTGAATGTCGTGAGGATGATGCAGATCTATTGCAATTATTATCACATATGAATGATGCTGTAACAGAACGAACAGTAGCGGCTGAACGAGTATTCCTTCATAAACTTGAAGGTGGTTGCCAAGTACCGATCGCTGGTTATGCAACGCTTCAGAAGAATGATGAAATTGAATTAACAGCTCTTGTCGGTTCTATGGATGGTTCAGTCTTGTTAAAAGAAATTGTCACAGGTGTGAATCCAGAGCAAGTTGGCTTAGAGGCAGCGGATCGTTTAATTAAGCAAGGAGCAAAAGAGCTCATTCTTGCTGCGAATAAGGAGCAACATTAATCATGGATGCTCTTGCTGGCAAAACAGTACTGATTACGCGTGCCCAGCATCAAGCAAAACAAATGAGTGTAGCGGTGAAAAAACAGGGCGGAATTCCATTGGAAATTCCGCTTTTGCATATAGAAGGTGTATCTCAGCAGGAATTTCAAGGTATATCTCAGCAGCTTCACACATATGACTGGGTTATTTTTACGAGTAAAAATGGTGTGAGTTTTTTTTTAGATGGTTTGTGTCAGGAAATACCCCCTACTGTTCGCATTGCTGCAGTAGGGGTGAAAACAGGACAAGAATTAGAAAAGCGGGGTTATGAGGTTCATTTTGTCCCAAAGACTTTTGTCGCGGAAGCTTTCATTTTAGAATTTGTAAGAGAGTTAAACGGGACAGAACGCATTTTATTTCCAAAAGGGAATTTAGCTAGAGATATTATTCCAAATAAACTCCGCGATCTTGATGTGTTTTTAGAAGAATTTGTCGTGTATGAAACGAAAACAAATCATGAGAAGCAGCTAGACCTTATCGCAGCTCTAGAGTTAGGTAAGGTAGATGTTGTTACATTTACGAGTCCCTCTACTGTTACAAGCTTTGTGAAATTACTTGAGGGCACAAACTGGAGAGAATGGACAAAAAAATGTACAATTGCTTGTATAGGACCGATAACAGAGCAAGAGGCAAGGCGTTATTTTGCTGGTGTAATCGTTCCAAAAGAATATACAGTAGAAGCATTAATACAGTGCATTTCAAAATATAATCAAAATGCATAGTCTAAATAAAAAGAATGGGAGATAGAAATCTATGAATTCTTTACAATTTAATCGTCATCGTCGTTTAAGACAAAGCAAAAATATGCGTGCGCTTGTACGTGAAACATTTTTACATACAGAAGATTTTATTTATCCTATTTTTGTATTAGAAGGAGAGAATGTTCGTAACGAAGTTCCTTCTATGCCGGATGTATATCAAATTTCTTTAGATCTTCTGCAAGCTGAAATGCAAGAAGTGGTAGATTTAGGTATTCGTTCTGTTATCGTATTTGGTTTGCCTGCTGAAAAAGATGAAGTTGGATCTTCTGCATTTTGTGAACACGGCATTGTACAACGTGCGATCAAACAAATTAAAGAGCAGTTTCCAGAGTTAGTAGTAGTGGCGGATACATGTTTATGCCAATATACAAGCCATGGGCATTGCGGGGTTATTGAGGATGGAATCATTTTAAATGATGAATCACTTGAAGTTCTTGCAAAAACAGCAGTGAGCCAAGCAAAAGCAGGAGCAGATATTATCGCACCATCTAACATGATGGATGGATTTGTAACGGCGATTCGCCATGCGTTAGATGAGAACGGTTTTGCACACGTACCGGTTATGTCATACGCTGTGAAATACTCGTCTGCATTTTACGGTCCATTCCGCGATGCTGCGCACGGTGCACCGCAATTTGGTGATCGTAAAACGTATCAAATGGATCCAGCAAACCGTATGGAAGCATTCCGTGAGGCTGAATCAGATGTAATGGAAGGAGCGGATTTCTTAATTGTAAAACCGGCCCTTTCTTACTTAGATATCATTCGCGATGTGAAAAACAATTTCAATTTACCAATCGTGGCTTATAATGTGAGCGGAGAATACTCAATGATTAAAGCGGCAGCGCAAAATGGTTGGATTAATGAAAAAGAGATTGTACTTGAGAAACTATTGAGCATGAAACGTGCAGGAGCAGATTTAATTATTACGTATCATGCGAAAGACGCAGCACGATGGTTACAAGAAGGAGGAATACAATAATGAAAAAGTTTGATAAATCGATTGAAGCGTTTGAAACAGCGCAAGATTTAATGCCTGGCGGCGTAAATAGCCCAGTTCGTGCATTTAAGTCCGTTGGTATGAATCCGCTTTTTATGGAGCGCGGAAAAGGCTCTAAAGTGTATGATATTGACGGGAACGAATATATCGACTACGTATTATCATGGGGACCGCTTATTCACGGACATGCAAATGAACGTGTTGTGGAATCATTAAAAGCTGTTGCTGAAAAAGGAACGAGCTTTGGTGCGCCAACAGAGATTGAAAATAAATTAGCGCAGCTTGTAATTGAGCGTGTGCCATCGATTGAAATTGTACGTATGGTAAATTCAGGAACAGAAGCGACGATGAGTGCCCTTCGTCTAGCACGTGGTTATACAGGTCGTAATAAAATTTTGAAATTTATTGGTTGTTACCATGGTCATGGTGATTCGCTATTAATTAAAGCAGGTTCAGGTGTTGCGACGCTTGGTTTACCAGATAGCCCAGGTGTACCTGAAGGTGTAGCGAAAAATACGATTACAGTAGCGTATAACGATTTGGAGAGTGTAAAATATGCGTTCGAGCAATTCGGTGACGATATTGCTTGTGTTATCGTAGAGCCAGTGGCAGGAAATATGGGAGTAGTTCCACCACAACAAGGATTTTTAGAAGGACTTCGTGAAGTGACAGAGCAAAATGGTGCATTGCTTATTTTTGATGAAGTGATGACAGGATTCCGCGTTGCTTACAACTGTGGACAAGGTTATTACGGTGTAACACCTGATTTAACTTGTTTAGGAAAAGTAATCGGTGGCGGCCTACCAGTAGGAGCATACGGTGGTAAAGCGGAAATTATGCGCCAAGTTGCACCGAGCGGACCGATTTACCAAGCAGGTACATTATCTGGTAATCCTTTAGCAATGACTGCAGGTTATGAAACATTAGTACAATTAACGCCAGAGTGTTATCAAGAGTTTGAGCGTAAAGCTGAAATGTTAGAAAATGGCCTGCGTAAAGCGGCTGAAAAACACGGTATTCCGCATCATATAAACCGCGCAGGTTCAATGATAGGTATATTCTTCACGAATGAACCAGTTATTAACTACGATGCAGCAAAAACGTCTAACTTAGAGTTCTTCGCAGCTTACTATCGTGAAATGGTAGAGCAAGGTGTATTCTTACCACCTTCTCAATTTGAAGGATTATTCTTATCAACAGCACATAGTGATGCAGATATTGAAGCGACAATTGCAGCGGCAGAAATTGCGATGTCGAAATTAAAAGCGTAAATAAAAAGGTTGCCGGGATCGTCCTGGCAACCTTTTTTATTAATGACTAGAGATCATGTCGCATATTGTCGGAATGCCGATATATTTTAAAAAGCGTCGATATATGAAAAATGAATAGGAAGATCACATGTGCAGTTCGATTTTTTACTCATAAAATGATTCCGAGACACATAAACCTGTAATGACATACAGTTTGGGAGGGGGAAAAGAAGTGGCAACAGATCATTCATTACGTTTTTCATTAAAAGAATCGGTTTGGTTCCAAAAAGGACAGGAAGTCGAAGAACTTTTGTCAATTTCGTTAGATCCAGACGTTGAGATAGAAGAGCTTGAATACGAAGTAATTGTGAGAGGTCAATTGGATTTAACGGGAGAATATGTTGCAAGGCAAGATGATTCTGCGTTTTCATTACGAGATTTATCTCCAGCGAAATCCATTGATTATGTAGAAACGCGAGAAGATGGTGTAAACGAACTTGTGCACTCTTTTCCGTTAGAAATTTCGATTCCACGAAACCGAGTGAAACAAGTTGAAGAATTGTATGTTTCCATTGAGGAATTCGATTATGAATTAAAGGAAAATGGTTGTTTACAGCTATTAGCGGACATATCGATATCTGGATTATGCGAGGATGAGAGAATACAGAATGAAGTGCAAGAGGAAGAGATAGAGAATGTGGAAGTTGATAGAACCGAGGAAATAAAACTGGTGGATGAGGATACATTGCCGGTAGAAGTGGAAGAAGTAACAGTTCATACAGAATCAAACGGATGGGAAGATTATGCATTTGAGCCTTTCCAATTAGAGGAGCGCAAAGAACAAGAATTAGAAGAAGAGGTAGAAGATCTAGAAGAACATGAAGAGGAAGAACGAGAAGAGGAAGCAAAAGAAACTACACCACAGTTTGAATTCTTTGGCCGGAAGGATTTTCAGAAAAAGAAGGAAAAGGAATTACAGGAAGAAGCAGAAACGGCATACTCACAACGGGATGAAAATGCATTATATTTAACAAAATTGTTTACGAAAGAGCCGGAAGAAGAATTTACGAAATTACGTATGTATTTTGTGCAAGAAGGGGATACAATTGAATCGGTTGCGGATCGATATGAAACGTCGGTCCAGCATTTACATCGTGTGAATCAAACAGATGATGTATATTTAACTGCAGGGCAAATTATATATATACCTGTGTCAAAAGCAAAGACAAAGTGAGTGGAGAATTTTCTCCACTCATCTCTTTTCTTTTACCATAGTTCATCTTACGTTTTTGAATGAGAAAGGATTATTCGTATGGATATAGAATTGCGAGATCGTTATGCGCCGATCGTACAGCGGTATCAATTGGATGCCCACCATATGGAAGAGCATGGGAGTGTAATAAAAATTTATACGAATCAAGGTCCATATGCATTGAAAAAATTACCATCTCATCGATTGAAGCGAAATAATTTAATGTATTATGTTCAATTTTTACGTGAAAAGGGATTTACACATTATGTACCGATTTACCATGCGACAGATGGAAATCATATTTTGAGTGACGAAACATATAGTTATTATTTAATGCCTTGGCTTGAGCGAGCAGAAGGGAACGGAGAGGACAATGATCAATATCATAAAATGTTTCAGACGCTAGCGCTGCTTCATCAAAGGACGGTAAAAGAAGAAACGTATACTGAAGAAGCGTTAGAGGAGCATTATACAAATGTCTCTGATCGTTGGGAGAAAGATGGAGAATTCTTAGAGCAATTCCTCGTAGAATCTGAGGCGAAATGGTATATGTCACCGTTTGAATTGCAGTATTGTACGTATTTTCATCATGTGATGAGGGCGCGTGAATTTGCAACGAAACAGCTTTCGGAGTGGAATGAAGCGATGAAAGAAAAAGAAAAAACACGAGTTTCTTTTATTCATGGCAATGTATCGATGAATCATTTTTTATTCGATTATGAACGAAATGGTTATTTTATTAGTTTAGAAAGGTCTCAATTTGCAACACCAGTTCAAGATCTTGTTCGCTTTTATTCCCGCTCATTGAACACATATCCAATTACGAGAAGCGATCGCTTTGAATGGTATCAGGTGTATCAAAAGAATTTTCCGTTTACGAAAGAAGAACAACTCCTTATGTTTGCGTATCTAACATATCCGTCCCCATTTATTCGACAAATCCAATCTTATACAAGCAAACAGCAGAGCCGTAGTGAAAAGCAAGAACTTCAAGGTGTGAAAATGTTACAACAAGCGCATTGGCTTGTAAGTAATATAGAGTATTTTATTTCACAATTTCAAGCAGCGCAGCAAGGGAATGAGTAACAGCCGTAGTCTCAAGTGTCCTTGAGGCTACGGCTGAAAATGCAAGCGAATCGTTGCTACAACAAAGATGATAAGGATGATGAAATCTAAGAAAGTTGGAAGTAGTAATGTACGAATCCCTTGGAAAATCGTAAGGGGAATTGCAAAATCAGCAAACATCGTTTGTAAATTTCTAACCCATGAAGGGGCCGAAAAATTGTAGGTGCGTCGGTATCGTCGCATAATCATTCCTCCGTATAGAAAGGCTATTGCTGCACATGAACCTTAAAAGATGAAAGGGTAATATTACAGTATGCGGGGTAAGTACCTAAGGTGCTTGTGCTGCATACCTTCATTTTCCGTGTATATATTACAGGGAATTTAGTTAAGCTGATTGGTAATTGTATGTTGTTTTTATCAAAATAGAATTTATTAATTGTAGAAACTTGCTGAAAAATATTTTTATCTTGACGAATATGGTTTCGTTTTTTACACTATTGTATATAATAAATAACAATTATATAAATGCGTTGAAGGGGAAGAGTATAACATTAAACGTCTGCAGAGAGGAGAATTATTAGCTGTGAGATTCTCTAGATAGTCATGTTAGAAGGTAGCTCTGGAGCATCTTTTCTGAACGGAGTCATTCTCATTAGGAAAAGACGGATCTGTCCGTTATCAAATTAAGAGTATAAGCAAATTTTGAATTTGTTTGTAAATAAAGGTGGTACCACGATGTCCCTCGTCCTTTTTGGATGAGGGGCATTTTTTATTTTAAGGAGGGAAAATAATGTCAAATACGGAAAAGAATTTACCGACTAAATATGATCATATGTCCGTTGAAGAAGGCCTTTATAAATGGTGGCTAGACGGCAAATATTTCGAAGCAAAAGGAGATGCGGAAAAGCAGCCGTATACAATTGTAATCCCGCCTCCAAACGTAACAGGTAAACTGCACTTAGGGCACGCTTGGGATACGACGCTTCAAGATATTTTGACGCGTACAAAGCGTATGCAAGGTTACGATGTATTATGGCTTCCAGGAATGGACCATGCTGGTATCGCAACACAGGCAAAAGTAGAAGGAAAACTTCGTGAAGAAGGTATTTCACGTTACGATCTTGGCCGTGAGAAATTCCTTGAGAAAGCATGGGAATGGAAAGAAGAATATGCTTCTCACATTCGTCAGCAATGGGGAAAAGTTGGTTTAGGATTAGATTACTCTCGTGAGCGCTTTACATTAGACGAAGGTTTATCTGATGCGGTTAATAAAGTATTCGTTCAATTATACGAAAAAGGTTTAATTTACCGCGGTGAATATATTATTAACTGGGATCCAGCAACACGCACAGCTCTTTCTGATATTGAAGTAATTCATAAAGAGATTCAAGGTGCATTCTACCATATGAACTACCCATTGACAGATGGATCTGGTCACATTCGACTTGCGACAACTCGTCCAGAAACAATGCTTGGCGATACAGCAGTAGCAGTTCATCCAGAAGATGATCGTTACAAGCATTTAATCGGAAAAACAGTTACACTTCCAATCGTAGGCCGTGAAATTCCGATTATTGCTGATGAGTACGTAGAAAAAGATTTCGGAACAGGCGTTGTGAAAATTACACCAGCTCATGATCCGAATGACTTTGAAGTAGGTAACCGACATGACTTACCTCGTATTTTAGTAATGAACGAAGATGGAACGATGAACGAAAAAGCTGGTAAGTATAACGGTATGGATCGTTTCGAATGCCGTAAAGAGTTAGTAAAAGACTTACAAGATGCTGGCGTATTAGTAGAAATCGAGCCTCATATGCATTCAGTAGGACATAGTGAGCGTAGCGGTGCAGTTGTTGAGCCTTACTTATCAACACAATGGTTCGTAAAAATGGGACCACTTGCAGAAAAGGCAGTAGAACTTCAACAAAAAGAAGAAGAAAAAGTAACGTTCGTACCAGAGCGTTTCGAGAACACATACTTACGCTGGATGGAAAACATTCACGACTGGTGTATTTCTCGTCAATTATGGTGGGGACACCGCATTCCAGCTTGGTATCATAAAGAAACTGGTGAAGTATACGTAGGTACGGAAGCACCAGCAGATATTGAAAACTGGAATCAAGATAACGACGTACTTGATACATGGTTTAGCTCAGCGTTATGGCCATTCTCAACACTTGGTTGGCCGAATGAAGATGCAGAAGACTTCAAACGTTACTATTCAACAGATGCTCTAGTAACTGGTTATGATATCATCTTCTTCTGGGTATCTCGTATGATTTTCCAAGGTTTAGAGTTTACAGGAGAGCGCCCATTTAAAGACGTATTAATTCACGGTTTAGTTCGTGATGAGCAAGGACGTAAAATGAGTAAATCTCTTGGTAACGGTATTGATCCAATGGATGTTATTGATAAGTACGGTGCAGATGCAATGCGCTTCTTCTTATCAACAGGAAGTGCACCAGGACAAGATTTACGCTTCAGCATGGAGAAAGTAGAATCTACTTGGAACTTCATTAATAAAATTTGGAATGCATCCCGTTTCGTATTAATGAACATGGATGACATGAAATATGAAGATATCGATTTAACTGGTGAAAAATCAGTTGCAGATAAGTGGATTTTAACCCGCTTAAATGAAACGATTGAAAGTGTAACACGTAACATGGATAAATATGAGTTCGGTGAAGCTGGCCGTTCATTATACAACTTCATTTGGGATGATTTCTGTGATTGGTATATTGAAATGGCGAAACTTCCATTATATGGTGAAGATGAAGTGGCTAAGAAAACAACTCGTTCAATTCTAGCATACGTACTAGACCAAACGATGCGTCTACTACACCCATTCATGCCATTCGTAACAGAGAAGATTTGGCAACACTTACCGCATGAAGGTGAATCTATTACAGTAGCAGCATGGCCGACAATTCGCGAAGATTTACAAGATAAAGAAGCGGCAGCAGAAATGCACCTTCTAGTTGATATCATTCGCTCTGTTCGAAACATTCGTGCTGAAGTAAATACGCCAATGAGCAAAAAAGTTCAAATGCAAATTAAAGCAAAAGACGAAGCAGTACTAGCACAGCTTATGAAAAACAGCTCTTACATTGAGCGTTTCTGTAATCCAAGTGAATTAACAATTAAGACTGATTTACAAGCGCCAGAAAAAGCGATGACTGCAATCGTATCAGGTGCAGAGTTATTCTTACCGTTAGCTGATCTTATCAATCTTGATGAAGAGAAAGCGCGTCTTGAAAAAGAACTTGAGAAGTTCGATAAAGAAGTAGAACGTGTACAGAAGAAACTTGCAAACCAAGGTTTCGTAGCAAAAGCACCAGCGGCAGTTATTGAAGGAGAGCGTGCAAAAGAGCAAGATTATCTAGAAAAACGCGAAGCAGTTCGTCAACGTCTAGCTGATCTTCAAAAATAAAGTCATTCGAAAGAGACTCGCCATATTGGTGAGTCTCTTTTATTTGCGTATAATAGAGCTAGAATAATTCTTTGTTTTAGTTCTTTTTTATTGATTTGAAAGGGGAATGGCAAGCGTGGTACATACATACGAAGAAGCGATAGATTGGATTCATAGCCGATTAAAGTTTGGAATTAAACCAGGATTAGAGAGAATGCAGTGGATGCTAGGGGAGCTTGGAAATCCTGAACGTCACATAAAATGCGTTCATCTTGCAGGAACAAATGGAAAAGGTTCAACTTTAACATATATGCGTTATATGCTAGAGGCGGGAAAATATAAAGTTGGTACATTTACGTCTCCATACATTGAAACATTTAATGAGCGAATTAGTGTTAACGGTACACCGATTGCAGATAAAGAAATTACTGAGCTTGTAAATATGGTAAAACCGGTTGTTGAAAAATTAGATGAAACAGATTTAGGAGAAGCAACGGAGTTTGAAATTATTACAGTAATGGCAATCTGCTATTTTGGTAAAATAAACTTCTGTGACATCGTCTTGTTTGAAACAGGGCTTGGAGGTCGTTTTGATTCTACAAATGTAGTTCATCCAGTTCTTACAATGATTACAAATATCGGCCATGATCATATGCATATTTTAGGGAATACATTAGCTGAAATTGCGTACGAAAAAGCAGGAATTATTAAATCAGGAGTTCCTGTTATTACTGGTGTGCAGGATGAAGAAGCACTTGAGGCTATCCAAAAGGTTGCTCAGGAAAAGAATGCAAATCTTTATGAGTTTGGAAAGCAATTTACAGCTGTTCATCAACGTTCCGATGAAGATGGAGAGCATTTTGATTTTTCTTGCCCGTTTGCTTCATTTGAGGAAGTTCAGATTTCGATGAAAGGAAGTCATCAAGTCGGAAATGCAGCATTGGCGTTGATGGGGATTATGTATCTTAAAACATACCTATCATTCTTAATGGAGGAAGAGCATATTGGCGTAGGATTAAGTGAAGCATATTGGATTGGCCGATTTGAACGACTGCAAAGCAATCCGGACGTAATTATAGATGGCGCTCATAATCCAGAAGGAATTGCAAGCCTTGTGAAAACAGTAAAGGCTCATTATAACGATAAAAACATCCTTGTTTTATTTACCGCTTTAGGTGATAAACAGCTAGACAATATGGTAGGGCAATTAGAAACAATTGCAGATGAAATGACTTTTACAACATTCACATTTGATCGTGCGATTTCTGCTGAGGAGCTTGCAGCTTACTCACGTAAGGAAACAAAACAAGTTTTTGAGAATTGGAAAGAAGCTATTGATGCGAAAATGAACAACCTCCAAGAAAATGATGTTTTCATCATAACAGGCTCTCTTTACTTTATTTCAGAAGTTAGAAAATACATTCGTGAAAAAAACTAGGACAGCAACTTGCTGCCCTAGTTTTTTGTTCTACAAATGAAGTCAAATACATACATATAAAGTGAAACTTCCATCAGTGGAGGTTTTTTTATTTCCCACTGATGGTTAGCCTTCACCAATCGGGCTTTTAGGGGCAGTTTATCCCCTAGCAACCTTCATAATTTTTATCCGCAATTTTGAGGTGGGGGATATTACTGCCTATTAATGCGGGATAAGATAACTATATGGGAAAATTTGACGAATCCCTCCGACAGATATCTCGTTTTTTTGTGAAGTGAATATGATATGATGCGGACAATGATAAGAGGTGAGGTGTGAGGGTATGGACAAGCAATCACGAACAATCTCGGTTAAAGTAAACGGAACGGAAGCAAAGTATGAAGAAAAGCAGAAAGAAAAGGAAGAATTTGATTGGATGGTAGTTGATAGTGAAACGTCGCAAAATGTAGTGCCCTTTCAAAAAAACAAGTTACCATCTATCCGGCAGCACCGAAAGAAATGGAATAATGTGCTTATTTTTACAGTTGCTACTGCGGTTATCATTGGCACAGTGTTAGGGATGGGAATGCTTCACTTGTTAACGGGACAAGGTACAGTTCGGGAAGCTACGATAACAAGTGGAGAAAAGAATAATGGAGCAGAGCAAAAAGAAGTAACAGCTGGGGAGAAAAAAGAAGAAAAACAAAAGGTGGGGAATGCAGCTGCTTTAGAACCAATCACTTTATATTTCGTTCAGGGAGGTCTCTATTCTTCTGAAGAAAAAGGACAGGCAGCTACTCAGGAATGGAAAGACAATGGGGGCATAGCAGCGATTAAACCGACTGATGATAAGTATTCACTTGTAGTTGGAATTGCTAGTGATGAGCAATCGTTAGATAAATTAATCGGACAATATAAGAAAGACGGCGTATCAGTTTTGAAAAAGAAATGGGAAATTACAGATCGGGCATTGCTGAAAAGCGATAAAGAATCTGGTCCATTGTTAAGTAAGTTACAACTCTTATACGTCCATTTTGTAAAATACGCGACTAGTATACAACCTGGAAGTAAAAGTAATTCAAAAGAAATAGAAGCGATTGAAAAGGAATGGAAGGCAATTGAAAAAGAGGGGAAATCAATTAAGCGTGAGGATGTAAAAAAAATATATACGTATGCATCAGTAGCTGTGCAAACAATAAAAGAAGGAAAGACTGATAAAGAAGCAGTAGCTAAATTGAATCAAGTTATCATTGATGGTTTGCTTTCTTATGAAAAAGTGGTTTCGCAAAAAGCCAAAGAGTAGGATAATGGAATAAGAGGAAAGAAGTATGCATACTTCTTTCTTTTCTTTTGAATTATATAGCTATAGAAATGTTTTCACCTTATAGTGAGAAAACATCATTTCTTAAAAAGAAAATGATGTTTTTGCAATTTGTAGGAAAGGTATTTGTTTGATACGATCAAGCTATATTTTTCTGCTTTATGTAAGAAAGGAGCATATATGAAAAAACTTATTTTAGCATCTGGGTCACCGCGCCGGAAGGAATTACTTGAACTAGCGGGTGTACCATTTGAAATTGTTGTGAGTGAAATAGAAGAAACAATCGGTGCGTATTCATCGCCCGCTGATATTGTGATGTCACTTGCTTTGCAAAAAGCGTCTGCTGTAGTAGAAAATCACGAAGATAGTGTGGTATTAGGTGCAGATACAATTGTTACATATGAATCGCGTATTCTTGGAAAGCCTAAAGATGAAGCGGAAGCGAAAGAAATACTGCAACTATTATCAGGAAAAACACATGAAGTATATACAGGCGTTGCGCTCATTTCAAAAGAAAAAACAGTAACTTTCTACGAACGTACAGAAGTTACGTTTTGGGAGTTAACAGAAGAAGAGGTTGATGCGTATATTGCGACGAAAGAACCACTTGATAAGGCTGGAAGTTACGGTATTCAAGGAAAAGGTTCTATCTTTGTTCAACATATTCAGGGAGATTACTACAGTGTAGTGGGATTACCAATTGCACGACTTGTTCGTGAATTAAAACAGTTCGATAATGATGCATCCCATGCGTAAAATTGCATGGGGTTTTCTTTGCGAAAAATTGAAAAAGGAGTGAAAATATGAACGGTATTCGTGATGTTTTGAAAGAAGAACAACCACGGGAGCGTTTATTAGTAGAAGGAGCAAGCAGTTTATCGAATCGGGAACTTCTCGCAGTGCTACTTAGAACTGGTTCTAAAGAAGAATCAGTTCTAACATTAGCGGATCAAATTTTATATCATTTTGACGGATTACGAATGTTAAAAGATGCTACAATAGAAGAGATGACGAGTATTCATGGTGTAGGAATAGCAAAGGCCTCTCAGTTAATCGCTGCTTTTGAACTAGGGAGAAGGATGGTGCGTTTAGAGTACCAAAATCGATATAGTATTCGGAGTCCAGAAGATTGCGCTAGTTATATGATGGAAGAGATGCGTTTTTTACAACAAGAGCACTTTGTCTGTTTATACTTGAATACGAAAAATCAAGTTATGCATCGGCAGACTGTGTTTATTGGGAGTTTAAATGCCTCAATTGTGCATCCTCGCGAGGTTTTCAAAGAAGCGTTTCGTCGCGCAGCAGCCTCTATTATATGTCTGCATAACCACCCTTCAGGAGATCCTACGCCGAGTCGGGAAGATATTGAAGTGACAAAACGATTGGTAGAATGTGGAAGGGTCATTGGGATTGAAGTCCTTGATCACATTATTATAGGCGACCATAAATTCGTGAGTTTAAAAGAAAAAGGTCATATTTAAGACTATTCTTTTTACCTATTTTGTTTTATAATGTGATTTATGAGTTTTTTGTAGGCATTCGCTTACAATAAAGGATAGAAAATATAAAAACGTACTGTTTTATTATAAATATAAAGTAAGAAAATGAGTCCGTGAAAATGAGAAAGGAAGATAGATGATATGTTTGGATTTGGTGGTTTTACTCGTGATCTTGGAATTGATTTAGGAACAGCAAACACGCTTGTATACGTGAAAGGAAAAGGTGTAGTTTTACGTGAACCTTCAGTTGTAGCATTGCAAACTGATTCGAAACAAATCGTTGCAGTTGGTAGCGATGCAAAACAAATGATTGGTCGTACACCAGGAAACGTAGTGGCTCTTCGCCCTATGAAAGATGGTGTAATCGCTGATTATGAAACAACAGCGACAATGATGAAATACTATATTCAACAAGCGCAAAAATCAAATGGATTTTTCTCTCGTAAGCCATATGTAATGGTATGTGTGCCATCTGGTATTACTGCTGTAGAAAGACGTGCAGTAATCGATGCAACTCGCCAAGCAGGTGCGCGTGATGCATATCCAATTGAAGAACCATTTGCAGCAGCAATCGGTGCAAACTTACCTGTTTGGGAACCAACTGGTAGTATGGTTGTTGATATTGGCGGCGGAACAACAGAAGTTGCGATCATTTCTTTAGGCGGGATTGTAACAAGTCAATCTGTTCGTGTTGCTGGTGATGATATGGACGATTCAATCATTCAATACATTAAGAAAAGCTACAACTTAATGATCGGTGAAAGAACAGCAGAAGCATTAAAATTAGAAATCGGTTCTGCAGGCGAGCCAGAAGGTATTGAGCCAATGGAAATTCGTGGCCGTGATTTAGTAAGTGGTTTACCAAAAACAGTATTAATCAAGCCAGAAGAGATTGCAGATGCGTTAAAAGATACAGTAGATGCAATTGTAGAATCAGTGAAAAACACATTAGAAAAAACGCCACCTGAATTAGCAGCGGATATTATGGACCGTGGAATTGTATTAACAGGAGGCGGTGCATTACTTCGCAACTTGGACAAAGTAATTAGTGAAGAAACGAAAATGCCAGTTCTTGTTGCAGAAAATCCACTTGACTGTGTAGCAATTGGAACAGGTAAAGCTTTAGATAATATCGACCTTTTCAAAACTGCTCGATAATATTCCAAAATAAAAATCAATGAAATTAAGAGGGTGTGAACGTGCCACAGTTTTTCTTAAACAAAAGATTAATTGTTTTGCTAGTTAGTATTATTCTTCTCGTGGCATTGATTGGAATCTCACTGAAAGAACGGAAAAATCTAACATGGCCAGAGCAGTTTGTAAAAGATACTGTCGGTGTTGTAGAACGTGTATTCCAAAAGCCAGCGAATTATGTTGCCGGGTTCTTTGAGAACGTAGAAGATGTAAAGCGCACGTATGAAGAAAATAAAACATTAAAAGAAAAATTAGATAAGTATGCGGAATTATCCGTGAAAGTAAAAGATTTGGAAAAAGATAATGCGAAGCTTCGTGAAACGATTGATAAAAAAGATTCTCTTCGTGACTATAAGCCAATCCAAGCTACAGTGATTGCACGCAATCCGGACAAGTGGTATGACTTAATCGGAATTGATAGAGGTGCACAGCAAGGAATCCAGAAGGATATGGCTGTTATGACTTCAAAAGGGTTAGTCGGACGAGTGAAAAGTGTGTCTCAATTTACATCAACTGTAGAATTATTGAGTTCACTGAATCGAACAAATCGTATTTCTGCTGTAGTAGAAGGGCAAGAGCGTATTTTTGGATTGATTGAAGGATACGACAAGGAAAAACAATCTCTTGTTTTCACAAAGATTCCATCTGATGTAAAAGTAGAAAAAGATCAAACGGTTGTAACATCAGGATTAAGTGATATTTTCCCGAAAGGGTTAGTAATTGGGAAAATTGTAGATGTTGCACCAGATGAATATGGATTAACACAAACAGCTTACGTAAAACCTGCTGCGGATTTAAATGATGTAGACCATATTATGGTTACAAAAAGAGTTATGCCCTCAGCAGCGTTAGAACAGTAAGGGGGAGAAGATATGGCTATTTTGAAAAGAGCAATTCTTCCTCTGCTGCTTCTTTTTGTGTTTTTATTCGAAAATATGTTTTCTACTGTAGTTCCAACAGCATTGTTTTGGAAAGACAGTATTGCAGCTCCGCATTTCTTTATGATTGTGCTATGTTTTATTACCGTTTATTTTAGTCCTTTACAAGGTATTTACTATGGGCTATTATTTGGTTTTTTATTTGATACTGTATATACAGAACTTGTTGGTGTATATATATTTGCTTATCCAATTTTGGCGTATCTTGTGTATAGTACGATGAGAGTATTGCAATTGAATTTATTTATTGTTTCTTTTATCGTATTAACGGGAATTGCAGCATTAGAGTATTATGTATATGGATTTTTAACGCTACTAGGACGTATTCATGTACCGGCGCATATCTTTTTCTCAGATCGTCTCCTTGCTACTTTATTGTTAAATGGCATTTTCTTATTACTAGTTTGTTTCCCACTGAGACGATATCTTGTGCGTCTTTCAAAAGCGATGGAAGAAAAAGAAAAAAGGATTTTCTAATTTTATGTCGAATTGAATCGTTGGGGTGAACTTTAGTGGAAGAAAAAAAGCAACAAAATATAACGATAAAAGGGACAAAAGATGGACTGACATTACATTTAGATGATTGCTGTTCATTCTCTGAATTACTGCAAGAACTGGACGAAAAGCTTTCCACTCACTATTACGATGGTGATGGACGTTCATTAATCGAAGTACATGTTAAAGTTGGTAATCGCTATTTGACAGATGTACAGCAAGAAGAAATTCGCACTTTGATTCGTAATAAAAAAAATCTTGTTGTGGATTCCATTGAGAGTGATGTCATAACAAAAGCTGAAGCAATAGCGTGGAAAGAAGAAACAGAAATTGTCCCTGTTTCCAAAATTGTTCGCTCAGGTCAAGTATTGCATGTAAAAGGAAATCTATTGTTAATTGGAGATGTCAATCCAGGCGGAACGGTTATCGCTGGGGGAAATATTTTTGTCGTTGGATCATTACGAGGAATTGCGCATGCTGGATATTATGGGGATACAGATGCTGTCATTGCAGCATCTGTTATGAATCCAATGCAACTTCGAATTAGTGATGTGACAATGCGGGCTCCGGAAGAGAAAGAAGACGGAGCAGAGGCGGCGGAATGTGCGTATATTGATGAGAACAATCACATTGTTGTCGATCGCCTGCAACTTCTCACTCATCTTAGACCTAATTTAACAAAGTTAGAAAGGGGAATTGTATAGCTGTGGGAGAGGCAATAGTAATTACATCTGGAAAAGGCGGGGTAGGAAAGACTACAACGTCTGCAAACATTGGTACAGCCTTAGCATTATCCGGGAAAAAAGTATGTTTAATTGATACGGATATTGGTCTAAGAAACTTAGACGTAGTAATGGGGCTAGAAAATCGTATTGTATTTGATCTTGTTGATGTCGTCGAAGGTCGTTGTCGTTTACCTCAGGCTCTTATAAAAGATAAGCGCTTTGATGAACTTTATTTATTACCTGCAGCACAAACGAGCGATAAGTCAGCGGTAACACCTGAACAAATGGATGAGTTAATACAACTATTACGTCAAGATTATGATTATGATTACATATTAATTGATTGTCCTGCTGGTATTGAGCAGGGATTCAAAAACGCGGTGGCAGGTGCGGACAAAGCGATTGTTGTAACGACGCCTGAAGTATCTTCTATGCGTGATGCAGACCGTATTATTGGGCTTTTAGAAAAAGAAGATATCGAACCACCAAAACTTGTTATTAACCGTGTGCGTAGCCATATGCTACATGAGCAAGATATGCTAGATGTAGATGAAATTGTACGTACACTTTCGATTGAGTTGCTCGGAGTTGTCGAGGATGATGATGAAGTTATTCGTGCTACAAATACAGGTGAACCTGTAGCATTGCAGCCGAATGGAAAAGCATCATTAGCTTATCGGAATATTGCAAGACGTTTGCTAGGTGAATCTGTCCCTTTACAAGCGTTTGGGCAAGAAAAAGTATCTGTTTTTACAAAGATGAAAAATTTCTTTGGAATTCGTTAAAAGCACTTCGCATGTATGCGAGGTGCTTTCTTTTTTATTCTCATGAATATCTTCCTCTTAGGGTTCATACATATGTACAAACTGTATAAAGTTTGGAAAATAGAGAACTTTTATTTTCCCTGCTATTTGCGGGGGAAATAATCAGTAGGGAAGATAGTTTCACTTTACTTGCCTCTTGCAAGAAGAGGTGGCAAAAGGAAGGGGACAGGATGAAGAATAGACGTGTAGAAGAGATTAAAAAACGGATTGCAAAGAGAAAAGAAGAACAAGAGAGACTCGAGGAAGAACAGTATTTTTCTGAAGGAAACTTTGATGGAGAAACGATGTTCATTGAAGAAGGTGAAAAAGAGGTGCATCCTCTTTTTCGAAAGGAAGTATTTTTATTTAAATTTTTATTAGCGGCGATTCTCGTTCTCTCGGTAGCCATTTTATTTAAAAATGCACCAGCTTCTTTTGATGGAGCAAGAACGGTTGTAAAACAAGTTATGCAAGAGGAATTTCAGTTTGCTACTGTATCCAAGTGGTACGAAAATCAATTTGGAAAACCGCTCGCTTTTCTACCTGCAAATGAAAAGAAGCAAGGCATACAGCAAAAAGATTATGCAGTTCCGGCTTCAGGGAAAGTTATGCAAAGTTTTCAAAAAGATGGCCAAGGTGTATTTGTACAAACAGCCGCGAATACAACTGTTGAATCGGTAAATGAAGGGGTTGTTATTTTCGCTGGTAAGAAAGAGGGGTTTGGGAATATAGTTGAGATCCAGCATGCAGATGGTACGGAATCATGGTATGGAAATTTAGGTGAGGCATCTGTAAAATTATATGATTATGTTGAAAAGAAACAAAAGGTTGGAACAGTTGGGACCAATGCGGATAACAAGAATGGCAAGTTCTATTTTGCAATTAAAAAGAATGAAAAATTTATCGATCCGATTCAGGTGATTTCATTTGAATAAATATAGTGAAGTATTGTCAAAAATTACAGTGCATCCACTGTTTTGGGGAATTATAGCTATTGGGATTTTTACGGCGCGTTTTAAAGAATTACTACTTTTATTTTGTATCGTTTTGATTCATGAGCTTGGGCACGCCTTCGCAGCTGCTCATTATAAATGGAGAATCAAGCAAATACAACTTTTGCCGTTTGGCGGGGTGGCAGAGCTTGAGGAACATGGGAATAAGCCGTTAAAGGAAGAATTAATCGTTGTAATAGCAGGACCTATTCAACATGTATGGATGATTGGGCTAGCTTATGCTTTGGCTAGGGCAGGATGGTTTAGTGAGGAACTTTATCATTTCTTTGTATGGAACAATTTAATGATTCTAGGGTTTAATTTACTACCAATTTGGCCACTAGATGGTGGAAAAGTATTGTTTAATGTTTTATCACATCAATTTCCTTATTTACAAGCGCATGAGAAAATGATGAAAATATCATGTGTTTTTTTTAGTGTAATATTAGGTTGGCAACTGTTTTGGAATAGTAATAGTATTATGATGTGGGTGCTGCTTCTGTTTTTAGCTATTTCTTTATATCAAGAATGGAAGCAACGGCGCTATGCGTTTATGCGTTTTTTACTAGAACGTTATTATGGAAACAAGCGAGATATTGAAAAGATTGCTCCAATTGAAGTGCGAACTGAGGATCGATTATACACGATTTTCACAAAGTTTCGGAGAGGGTATAAGCACTCGATTATCGTTCATGGTAAATATAAAGAGCATTATACATTAGACGAAAACGAATTGCTTTATGCTTATTTTACCGAAAAACGAACTACTTCATCTGTGGAAGAGTTAATCGGTTAGTGTTGACGAGGACACTAACCTTTTATATTGTAAGAGGAAAAGAAAATGAAAAAGTGAGGAAAGTATTTTGAAGACGTTATACATCAACTATACTGGTTCGGAAAAACGGGTTGCTGTAGAAGAAAAACAAAAGATTGTTGAGCTTTTATGGCAACGAAATCAAGAGCAAGAGATTATTGGGCATATTTATGTGGGACGTGTCGTACGAACGATTGCTGGGATGAATGCAGCGTTTGTAAATATCGGTTTAGAAAAACATGCCTATCTTTCATATGACGATGTTCCATCATCATATCGAGTGCACGAAGGACAAGCATTGCTCGTGCAAGTGGTAAAAGAAGCGATTGATACAAAAGGGCCAAAATTAACAGCGAATGTAGAATTTACCGGGAAATATGTCGTTTATATGCCTTATGATGAAATGCGCGCTGTTTCCCGGAAAATAAAAAATAATAAAAAACGGCAACAATTGCTTGAAATTCAAGTAGAGGGAACCGGAGGCTATATTTTCCGTTCAGCTTGTGACAAAGGTGCAATTGATGAAGTGCAGATTGAAATGCAACATTTTCAAGATCTGTATAAAGAATTAAAAAGAAAAGAAGAGCATGGAAAGGCACCGTTATTACTCCATCGTCCAGCAACCTTTTTAGATCGTGTATTTAAAGAAAATCCGATTGAAACAATTGAAAAAGTAATTGTAGATACACGCAGTATAGTACCGGAATTGCAAGATAAAGTAGGAAAAGAAAAGGTTTCGTTTTACAATGAAACAACTTCTATGTTCATTCACTATGGTGTGGAGCGTGAGATTGAAAAAGCACTGCAAAAAATAGTGTGGTTATCAAACGGTTCTTATTTAATTATTGAGCAAATGGAGACAATGACGGTAATTGATGTGAACACCGGTAAATTTACTGGAAAGCAGAACTTGCAAGATACGGTATTACGGACGAATGAAATAGCTGCGGAAGAAATTGCTCGTCAATTAAGACTGCGTGATATTGGTGGTATGATTTTAATTGACTTCATTAATATGAAAAAAGAAGAAAATAAAGAAAAAGTAAGAGAGAGGCTCATTTCCTCATTACAAAGGGATCGTACATATACACGTGTTCTTAGATTTACAGAGCTCGGTATTTTAGAAATGACACGTAAGCGAAAAAAACACTCGCTCCGTGATGTATTATTAGACGATTGCTCAGCGTGCCAGGCGACAGGATATGTAATGTCTCATGAATCAATTGCATACGAGCTAGAAAGAGAACTTGTTACATATAGTAGTTCGGAGGACGAGGCGGTATTAATTGCAGCTTCAAAAGAAGTACAAAAAATATTTTTACAAAAAGAATTGCAAAAAAATATACCGTTCCAAGTTTATTTCACAGATGAAGAAGCTGAGAAATATGCAATTATTCGATTTGGAACGAGGCAAGAAATGATGCTGCGTAAAAATAGTTAGCAGAACATTTATTGACAATAGTCAACGTTTCGTGATAACATCTTTATGTTATAGTTTATAGCACCTAAACTGCTATATGCTACAACCGCACAAGACAGGTTCCAAAAAGGCATTTTATGTCTACCTCGTTTTGGCGAGTCTTAGTAATTATGAGGAGGTGCAAGTATGTACGCAATTATCGAAACAGGTGGAAAACAAATTAAAGTTGAAGCTGGTCAAGAAATCTACATTGAAAAATTAGATGCTGAAGCTGGTGAAACTGTTACTTTTGACAAAGTTCTTTTCGTTGGTGGCGAAAACGTGAAAGTTGGTAGCCCAGTTGTAGAAGGTGCAACAGTTACTGCGAAAGTTGAAAAACAAGGTCGCGCTAAGAAAATCATCGTTTTCAAATACAAAGCGAAAAAGAACAATCGTAAGAAACAAGGTCATCGTCAACCTTACACTAAGCTAGTGATTGAAGCAATCAACGCTTAATTCTGGTTAAGATGATTAAAATTACGATAAGTCGCACGAAATTAGGAAGTATCCAATCATTTAAAATGACTGGGCATGCCGATTATGCACCACATGGACAAGACCTTGTCTGTGCTGGAACAACTGCGGTCGTGTTTGGATCTATAAATGCAGTGGAAGTACTTTGTAATGTGCAAGCAACTATTGAGCTCGGAAGTGATGGTGGATTCTTAACGTATGAGTTGCCTAATGATTTAGATGCTCATACAGCAGAGAAAGCTCAAACGCTTTTAGAAGGATTGGTTGTTTCGCTTAAGACGATTGAACTTGATTACGGAAAGTATATCCGTTTAATAGAAAAAATGCAGGAGGTGTAACGTATGTTAAGATTAGATCTTCAGTTTTTCGCATCTAAGAAAGGTGTAGGTAGTACAAAGAACGGTCGTGACTCTCAGTCAAAACGTCTTGGTGCTAAACGCGCAGATGGTCAAACGGTTTCAGGTGGTTCAATTCTTTACCGTCAACGCGGTACAAAAATTTATCCAGGTGTTAACGTTGGTCGTGGTGGCGATGACACTTTATACGCGAAAGTTGACGGCGTAGTACGCTTCGAGCGTCTTGGCCGTGACCGCAAACAAGTGAGCGTATATCCTGTTGCTCAAGAAGCATAAGAAACTCACGGAAAACTCTAACCTGAGTGCAGGTTAGAGTTTTTCTATATTAAGGGGTATCTGGATGAATAAAAAATGGACAATTATAGATGCGTTGAGTCATTCTAGGCATGATTGGCTCAATCGTATGCAGATGATTAAAGGAAACCTCTCCCTTGGAAGAGTGGAAGAGATTCATGGGCTCATCGATCGTTTTGTCCAAGAAGCGAGACAAGAATCCAATCTGATGGGGCTATCGATGCCTTTATTTTCAGAATGGATTTTAACATATAATTGGAAACAGCAGCCGTGCTTATTGGAGTACGAAGTATTAGGGAAATTACATAACTTATCTTATTACGATGAAGAAGTGTGTACGTGGACGAATGAATTTTTCTCAATGCTTCAGCATAGTTTAGACGTTTATGTTGAAAATTATGTTTGTATCACAATTGAATGTGACGCGGAGAATGCTCGTTTCTTTTTTGATTTTCGTGGCAAGCTAACGAATGTAGAAGAACTACAAACGTGGCTTACAAACCAAAACAATGAATCGTATTTCATTTCTTATACAGTGCGAGATGATGAAATCTCGGTTATATTACAACCAATCGAAAAAAGTGTGGTGAAATAATGTTTGTAGATCAGGTCAAGATATATGTAAAAGGCGGCGACGGTGGAAACGGAATGGTTGCGTATCGTCGTGAGAAGTATGTTCCAAAGGGTGGCCCAGCAGGTGGCGATGGCGGTAAAGGTGCAGATGTTGTTTTCGTTGTTGACGAAGGCTTACGTACATTAATGGACTTCCGCTACCAACGTCATTTCAAAGCTGATCGCGGTCAACACGGGATGAGCAAAGGGCAACATGGCCGTAAAGCTGACGATTTAATCGTAAAGGTTCCACCAGGAACAGTTGTAAAAGATGAGGAAACTGGTCAAATTCTTGCGGATTTAGTAACGCATGAGCAATCAGCTGTTATTGCAAGAGGTGGTCGTGGTGGCCGTGGTAACTCACGTTTTGCAACACCGACGAACCCAGCACCAGAAATCGCTGAGAACGGGGAACCAGGTCAAGAACGTGATGTAATCTTAGAATTAAAAGTATTAGCGGATGTTGGACTTGTTGGATTCCCAAGCGTAGGTAAATCAACATTATTATCCGTTGTATCATCAGCACGTCCGAAAATTGCAGAATATCACTTTACAACAATTGTTCCAAACCTTGGTGTTGTTGAAACTGGTGATAACCGCAGCTTCGTTATGGCTGACCTTCCTGGATTAATCGAAGGAGCACATGCGGGCGTGGGACTTGGACACCAATTCTTACGTCATATCGAACGTACACGTGTTATCGTGCATGTTATTGATATGTCTGGTTTAGAAGGCCGTGATCCATATGAGGATTATGTTACAATCAATGCTGAATTAAAAGAGTACAATCTGCGTTTAACGGAGCGTCCACAAGTTGTTGTTGCAAACAAAATGGATATGCCAGATGCAGAGGAAAACTTACAAGCATTTAAAGAGAAAGTAGGAGACGAAGTTCAAATCTTCCCAATCTCTGCCGTAACAAAACAAGGTGTTCGTGATCTATTATTTGAAGTAGCAAACTTAGTGGAAACAACACCAGAATTCCCAGTACATGATGTTGTAGACGAATCTGAAGCAAGTGTAATGTACAAATTTGAATCTGAAGGATCTAAGTTTGAAATTACACGCGAAAGTGACGGTACATTTGTTATTTCTGGTTATGATATTGAGAAAACATTCAAGATGACAGACTTCTCACGTGATGAATCTGTACGTCGTTTCGCTCGTCAAATGCGCGGAATGGGTATTGATGAAGCTCTTCGTGCACGCGGTGCAAAAGATGGTGACATTGTAAAAATTCTTGAATATCAATTCGAATTTATCGATTAAGACTGCCAAAATACGGCAGTCTTTTTTATAATCGAGAAAGGAGTGTAAATAAAGCGATAGAAATACAGATTGGAAAACCGATAGAAAGCTTAATTTTTAGGTGGGAGAGAGGATCTGGTCGAGCGTAGAAGCGGTCAGTGCCTTTTTGAGCCCCATGCCATGTGAGAACAGAGGGAGAAAAAGAGTGGGGATTTCCTCTTGTTTTCAAGGCCGCAATTTGTATGTTAGAAGTCAAAGCGATAGAAATACAGATTGAAAAACCGTTAGAAAGCCTAATCTTTAGGTGGGAGAGAGGATCTGGTCGAGCGTAGAAACGGTCAGATCCTTTTTCTGCCCCATGCCAAGTTAAAACAAAAGGAGAAAGCAAGTAGAGGTCATCTTTTGTTTTTCATAGCCATGACTTATACGTTGGAAAATCAAAATAGATATTCATTTTTAAATTCAGAAGAATGAAAGAAATAGTCACTCCGTAGTAAGAAACAAGGGAGAGGGAGTATATGTATAAAATATTAATTGTAGAAGATGACGAAAAGATTGCTGGGATATTAGAAGAACATTTAGAGAAGTATGGCTATCAATCATTTCGAGTGGCAGATTTACGCCATATAAAAGATGAATTTGTGAAAGTGAATCCACATTTAGTTTTACTCGATATTAATCTCCCGTACTTTGATGGTTTTTACTGGTGTCGTCAAATTCGAACTGTATCTAATGCACCAATCATTTTTGTCTCTGCACGAACCGGAGAAATGGATCAGGTCATGGCAATTGAAAACGGTGGTGACGATTATATTGCAAAGCCATTCCATTTAGATATTGTTATGGCGAAAGTAAAAAGCGCCTTGCGTCGTGGATACGGTGAGTATGCTTCATCGGCAGAAAGCGATTGCTTTGGTGTGAGGGGATTGCTGCTATTTCCATCACAACATACAGTTGAGTGGCAAGGGAAACAAATAGAGCTCACAAAAAATGAATTTTATTTATTAGAGTGTTTAATGAAGCAGGCAAATCAATATGTAACGCGTGAGGAGCTCTTAGAGGCATTATGGGATGAACTAGCATTCGTTGATGATAATACATTAACAGTGAACGTAAAGCGTGTCCGAAAGAAGCTAGAGGAGCTTGGGATTGTAAATGCAATCGTAACAAAGCGGGGATACGGTTACGCACTTCTTACAGAGTGGGGAGATGGGCATGAAGCTTAAGGGTTACCTCATTGATCGTTTTCCTTTAATTGTTTCATATATTGTGAGCCTTTGCTTATTTGGACTTGTATTACAACTACAAGGACTTTTAGAGAAACGATCGATACAGTGGAGTACATGGTTGTATGGCCTTTTACTAGCGACTATCGTATTTATTATATACCTGATTTATGATTATCGAAAACGCAGCGTGTTTTTAAACAGAATCGAACAATACATTGCTGGAGGACATACGTTACATGACTCTTTATTAATTGATGCTTCCTATACGGCTGAACAAGAAATGATTGTAGAAGCATTCATTTTGCTTAGACAGCAATATATGAATGAGGTTCACCAGCAGCATGCGAAAGATCAACAGCAAATGATCTTTATGAACCAATGGATTCACCAAATGAAAACACCAGTTTCAGTGATTGAATTACTGTTGCAGAAATTTGGTAAAGCGCATCGCGAAGCAAGAGAAACGGTTGAAAGTATTCGTGAAGAAAATAATCGTATTTTACATGGTTTAGATTTAGCGTTACATATGGCAAGGTTAGAACAGTTTGCAAAAGATTACAAAGTGGAGGTAGTAAATGTACTAGAGGTTGTTCGAGAGGTTATTAACCAAAATCGAAAATCTTTCATTCAATCTTCTGTATATCCGAAAGTAATGTTTGAAGAAGAAACGTGTACGATCGCTTCCGATCGAAAATGGATTAGTATTGCAATCAATCAAATTGTTATGAATGCAATTAAATACACAAAAATCTCGCAAGTGGATAAGAAAGAAATTCAGTTTCAAATAGAGGAGAAGGAACAGACAGTTTTATTACATATTTGTGATACTGGAATTGGTATTCCAAAGCAAGACATCAAACGAGTTTTTGAACCATTCTTTACAGGAACAAATGGAAGAAAAACAAGAGAAGCAACAGGAATGGGATTATATATTACAAAGGAAATTTGTGATAATCTTCATCACGGAATTTACGTGCAATCAACCGAAGGAGAAAGTACAACATTTACATTCCAATTTGCAAAAGATGAAGAATATCATGCATTGATGAGAAAAATGACAAAATTGTAAGATAACAAACGGTTTTGTAAGGAAAATCACTCGTTTCTTTTTCTTATTTTTCTTATAGTAAATGTAAGAAGAAAGCACATAGGGGGATTTAGAAATGAGTGTTCTTGAAGTAAAAGGTTTAACGAAGGTGTATCAATCAAAAGGATCAGTGGCAACGACTGCTTTACACGATATAAATTTTAAAATTGAAGAAGGCGAATTTGTAGGTATTATGGGTCCTTCAGGAAGTGGGAAAACAACACTTCTAAATTTATTAGCAACAATTGATAAGCAAACTTCAGGCCATGTTTATGTGAATGGTGAAGAGATTAGTCAAATGCGTGCTACAAAACTAGCGGAATTTCGCCGTACACATTTAGGGTTCATCTTCCAAGACTTTAACTTACTTGATACGTTATCGATTAAAGAAAATATTATTTTGCCATTAGTTATGGCGAAGCGCCCTGTAAAAGAAATTGATACGAAAGTACTTGAAATTGCGAAGTTTTTAAATATCGAAGGAATTTTAAATAAAAAAGTATATGAAGTATCGGGTGGACAACAACAACGTGCGGCAGCTGCACGAGCAATTATTCATGAACCGACATTAATTTTAGCAGATGAGCCAACTGGGAATTTAGATTCTAAGTCTGCGAAATCTTTAATGGGCGCACTGCAAGATTTACATGAACAGAAAAAAGTAACAATTGCCATGGTAACACATGATCCAGTAGCAGCTAGTTATTGCGAACGTATTCTCTTTATACGCGATGGAGAAATTTTCTCAGAAATTCATAAAGGAAAAACAAAGCAAGCCTTTTTCCAAGAAATTTTAGATGTACTTGCGATGCTAGGGGGGGAATATCATGAACTTTCGCCAGCTCGCGCTTAATAATGTAAAAGGAAATTGGCGTAATTATAAAGCTTTTCTTATTAGTAGTTGTTTATCAATCTTAGTATTTTTCATGTACGCTTCCTTCATTTATCATCCAGATGTAGTGAGCGGAAACATTAGCATGAAGACGATGGTTACAAAAGGGCTAGAATCAATGAACTATATCATTGTCATCTTTTCAGCACTATTTATTTTATATGCTAACTCAACGTTTTTACGAGCGAGAAAAAAGGAGTTTGGTTTATTAACATTAATAGGTGGAACAAAAGCGCAGCTTGGTCGTATGATTATACTAGAGCAAATGATTTTAGGTGTAATCGCAATTGTAGTAGGGATCGCTCTTGGTATGCTTTGTTCAAAGCTCTTCTTTCAAGCTTTAAGTGTATTACTTGGTGTAGATAAAACACTTCCACTTGTATGGAATGGAAAAGCAGTTCTGATTACAGCTAGTGTATACTTCGTTCTCTTTTTCATCCTATCATTATTCGGTCTTTGGACGGTCGGTCGTTTGCAAATTATTGATTTATTAAGAGAAGCAAGAAAACAAAAAGTAGAGCCTTTCGCATTTACATGGCTATGTGTAGTCGGGATATTATGTATTATTGTCGCGTATGTACTTTGTTTCCAAGTTACGCTTATGAATTTCGTTATGCTATTTTTACCGATTGTAGGACTGACAATTGGAGGAACGTACTTACTATTTACGCAAGGTAGCACTGTTGTATTAAAGGTGTTACAAAAACGAAAAAAATCTTTTTATACATATCCCAATATGTTTGTACTTAGTAATCTTATTTATAAAATGAAAGATAATGCTCGTTTTCTCTTTGTTATATCCATTATTACAGCTGTTGTTTCTTCCGCGGTTGGTACACTGTATGTATTCTTTGAAGATATGAGTTATAAAACAGTAGCTAGTACGCCGCATGCTATTTCATATGAGGAAAAGGGAGTAAATACACATAACATCATTAGTGAAGAGAAAATGCAAGAGTTATTGAAAAATCATGGGTTTGAAGATGCACGAAAAGTAACATATGTAAAACTTCCAGCAACACAGAAAATAGAGGGGTTGAATGGCAATCATGAGATGCCTTTAGGTATTATCTCAGAAAAAGAATATAATGCAGAAGCACGTAAGCAAAAGAAAGAGGAAGTTCATAATGCACCAGGAAGCGCAACGATGGTTTTAATTGATATGATGAATGACTTTGTGAAGTTAGATCGTACAAAACCATTTGAGTTCACGCTGAACGGACAAAAACAGTCTATTAAGCTAAATGATCCAATTTCACAATCTGTTTTTAACGATGAAGGGTACCTTATTGTTAATGATCAAGACTTTGTGAAATATGCAAAGGTTGTATCAGATGAAGAAAAGACAAAATATTACGGATATTATATTGGAGACTGGAAAGGAACAGAGAATCTTGTAGTAGACTTGAAAAAAGAAATTGCACAAGAACAACAACAGAATTTCCATAATTCAGTTCTTACTTATAAAGCAATAAAGGAACAAGGGGCAATTACAATGTTCATCGGTTTCTTTGTAGCAGTACTATTTTTCTTCTTTGCTTGCAGCATGACATACTTTAAATGGTTTAATGATAAAGAACAAGATCGTATTCAATTTAAGTCATTAAAGAGAATCGGTATGACAGATAAAGAAATTCATAAAATTGCTATTCGCCAAATGGGAGTCATTTTCTTTATTCCAATTCTCATTGGTACATTGCATAGCGGATTTGCTCTTCATACATTAGGGAAAATGCTTTATTTAGATTTATGGAAATCAGGTGCGATTGTTATTGGAGCATATATTGTAGCTTCGGCAATTTACTTTATGATTGCACAAAGAGGATATTTAAAACACGTAAAAAGCTAGGGAAACCTCTAGCTTTTTACGTGTGTAACAGGTTACAGGGGGAATGCAGATGAATGTCAGGCAGCTAGCGATACAAAATATAAGGGGGAATTGGCGGAGTTATAAAGCATTTGTATTAAGTAGCTCTTTTTCTGTAGCAGTTTTTTATATGTATACATCTTTTGTTCATCATCCGGAAGTTGTACACAGTAATGTCCACATTGGAATTCGATCAGGTTTACAAGGGTGTAGTTATCTTATTCTTATGTTCTCGGCACTGTTTATGTTAAGTTCTAATGCTACTTTTCTTGATGCGAGAAAGAAAGAATTAGGATTGCTTAAATTAATGGGATCTACAAATGCTAGAATCTCAATTCTACTATTCTTAGAACAGGCTGTAGTGGGCTTGGTATCAACTTGTATTGGGATTGGGGTTGGGATGTTATTTTCAAATTTATTTTTAATGACATTAAGTGTACTCTTAGATTTAGAGAATAGGATTTATTTCATCTTTCAAATAAAACCATTCTTGATTACCGTTGTTGTATATGCAATTCTGTTTTTTTCTTTAGCACTATTTGGTTTGTGGAATGTGCGGAGGTTAGAAATTGTTGATTTATTATTGGATAAGAGGAAAGGACGTAGAGTTTTTAAAGTAGGGAAATGGCGATTTGGTTTAGGGATTATTTTACTTTTATGTGGATATACCTTTGCGGTAAAAGTAACGCTAGGAGAGTTATTTCTCTACTTTTATCCAATCCTTAGTACTGTAATTATAGGAACTTATTTTTTTATTTACTCAAGGCAGTTTATTTGTTTTGAAAGGACTTCAAAAACAGAAGAATATCTATTATACATATCCAAATCTATTTGTGCTTCGCAGCCTTGAGCATAAATTGAAAGATCATGCGAAGTTTTTATTTTCCATTTCTATTTTGACAGCAACAGTTATTACAGCAACAGGAACTGCATATGCATATTTTTCTGACCTTCCCAAAAGCGCTATGTTTTCATTTCCTCATGAAATTTCCTATACAGAAAAAGGAATAGAATCTCATGAGGTGATTTCTCCTGATGAGCTCTTAGTACTATTTGAAAAATATGGTTATGAAAATGTAGAGAAAGTACAGTTTATCGGATTACCAGGAAAGTTTATTACAACACATGACGGACGTCTGTTTCCGATTACAGTTATTTCACAAACGGATTATAACAAAGAAGCAAAGAAGCAAGGAAAAAGCATGGTAAACAATAAAAAAGGTTATGGCACATTTATAAACCCAATGGCTTTTGATGGTCAGGATGTGTATAACAAGGAAATATTCTATTTTCAAATGTTAGGAGTACCATATCAAATTAAATTGCATGAATCTAAATCAGATATGGTTTTTAATGGAGATGGCGCTGGGCACCATAATCAATTATTAGTTGTACGGGATGAACAGTTTAAACAATGGGAAAGTGTCATTCCTAATCATGAAAAATATGTATATTATGGTTATAATATTCCAAATTGGCAGGAGCAAAAAAAATTCGCGTTAGAAGTGAGGGGAAAAGTGTCTCCAGATTATTCTTCTTCGATGAGAAATAAGATCAGTATATATATCCAATTTAAGGAAGGGGGAGCAGTGTTATTATTTATCGGATCATTTATTAGTATTCTCTTTTTCTTAGCAACTTGCAGTATGACATATTTTAAATGGTTTTCAGATATTGAGCAGGATCGTAAAGAGTATCAGTCTTTAATGAAAATAGGGATGGAGAAAGGAGAAATAAAACGGATTGTTAGACGGCAAATGGGGAGTTTATTTTTTATTCCTATTGTGGTCGGTATAGTGCATAGTATATTTGCTTTCTATGCATTGAGTAATTTAATGGAAATGAATGTGCTATTTACAAGTATAAAGATCATCGGTATATATTGTGCAGCAACAGCTATCTATTTCTTCTTCGCTCAAAAAGAATATATGAAACATATAGACTAGCAAACGCTAGTCTTTTTAAAATATTCAAAATTCACATAGAAAAATAAAAATATTCATGGTATAACAGTAAGAAAACGAAAAAGAGGGGAAAAGACGATGATTCGAGTTGGCTATTTAGGACCAGAAGCAACATTTACAAATATGGCGGTGAGTCGTTTTTTTCCGGAGGCAGAGCATGTGCCATATCGCACGATTCCTGATTGTATGGATGCTGCAGCAAATGGAAATGTAGACTTTGCAGTTGTACCGTTAGAGAATGCGATTGAAGGTTCTGTTAATATTACTGTTGATTATCTTGTGCATGAGCAGCCGCTCTTCATTGTAGGAGAAATTACAGTGCCTATTCAGCAACATTTACTTGTGCATCCAGATTATGAAGAGGTGTGGAAAGAAGTATATGCAGTTCATTCTCATCCGCATGCGATTGCGCAATGTCATAGGTTTTTAAATGAAGAATTAAAAGGTGTAACGGTTCGGGATATGACTTCCACAAGTGCAGCGGCGCAATATGTGAAAGAACATCCGGAAGAAAGGATCGCTGCAATTGCAAATGAAGCGGCAGCAGAGAAGTATGATTTAGCAATTGTGCAGCGTAATATTCATACGCATAAAAATAACCATACACGTTTCCTCGTGTTACATAAAAAACAGCGGGCACTACTACCGAAAAATGGTGAGAACCGCGGGGAGAAAACGACACTTATGATAACGTTACCTGCTGATTATGCAGGAGCACTTTATCAAGTATTATCAGCTTTCGCATGGAGAAAATTAAATTTATCAAAAATCGAATCTCGTCCAATGAAAACGGGACTTGGTAATTACTTTTTCTTAATTGATGTGGATAAGGCATATGATGATGTGTTGTTGCCAGGAGTAACCATGGAGCTTGAGGCACTTGGTTTTTCTGTGACGGTGCTGGGGAGTTATTCGTCTTATTGGTTGTAAACAAAAATAAACCTCATTGCATATGCAGTGAGGTTTATTTCAATTTTGCTAAGCGATCTACTAATTGCTCGCGCCAAGCTTCTGCTAGTTCTGGAACAGCAATAATTTTCTCCATTGCCTCTGTATCTTTCCGTCTATGAAAATATACTTCGTTAGAAAACAGAATAGAAACTTGATTTGGATGGCGCTCTATTAGTTTCATTTGTGAGTCTTTGCGAACAACGCCTTCTTGAAGAACACGGCATAAATAGCCGGTATAACCGGTTTCTACAATGCGCGGTAAAATACCGGGGATGCCAACTCTTTTTGAGATGGTACTACACGGTATCCGGCCTTGTGTAATTTGAATGACAGCCTCACCTAATTGATATGTATCGCCGATGAAAATATCATGTTCTAACATATTTGTTACGGTAATATTTTCGCCAAATGCAGAGGGTGGGAGTGTTGTTTGAAATTCTTGTTCCCATAGCGCGTAATGTTCATACGGATAGACACAAACAGCGCGATCAGGTCCGCCGTGAAACCTTTGGTCAGCTACACCATCTCCAAGAAATCCGTCTTTTGATAGAAAGGCTTCTTCTGTAAGGTCTTTACAGATGCCTGTTGTCATTTCTTTATTTTCTCCATATTGCATTTGTTTTGGTTTGCCAATGCTAAAGTGAATGAGTTTGATTCCCATATCATCTCTCCTTTACCAATTGATTTCAATATTATATCATTTCATAAATAAAAGCACAGAGAAGAATGAAACTCTCTGTGCTTTTATTTTAATAAACAAGAAATCCAGCGCGATCTAGCGCATCACAAGCAGCGTTTAATTTTTCTGTGGAATCTGCTTCAATTGTATGTAAGTGGATGCCATCTGTTAATTGAGATAGATAGGAAGCATTTGTATCTTCAATTTTTTGCAAATATTGTTCAACATCAAAACGATTGCTCACCATAATAGAAGCTGTTATGTCGCCGTATACAGGATGTTCTACTTTTACATCTTTAATTGTAACACCGTGGTCGACTAGCAATGTTAATTCTTGGCGTACTTCATCTGGTTTATGCTGGCAGACGATAACACGTTCAAATGTATTTTTCTTTGCTTGTGGTTTTAAATATAAATATCCTTGTGCAGTTGCGATAATTGGTTCGTTTCGCGCTTTTAGTAAGGAAATATCTTGTACGATGACTTGCCTGCTGACATTTGTTTTCTTAGATAATTCACTCCCGGATAACGGTTCGTTAGCAGCAAGGAGCCATTGTAAGATGAACTGTCTTCTTTCTTCTCCTAAAATCTTTTTCTGGTCATTTTGTTTCATTATAATTTAACACCTCTATAAAATTGATTTCCAATTGTGCATAGTGCATGAATGGTTGTATCAATATGTTCTTCCGTTGTATGACGTCCAAATGAAAAGCGGACATACTGTTTTGCCTCTTCATACGTTTTTCCAATTGCAAGCATTGTTTTTGAAGGTTCTTGTTTGCCGACTTGACATGCGCTTCCTGTTGAAATGGCAATGCCATGGCGATTGCATTCTAACATCGTGTACTGACCTTCTATTCCCTTTATTGTAACCCCAATAATATGAGGTAAACAAGAAGTAGAATGTCCTTCTACTTGAATTTCAAGGGGAATTGCTTGTAATTGTTCTGTAAAATAGGATCGTAATTGCTCAAAACGAGCGCGTTCTTCTTCACGATCGTCCAATATATGCTCTGCTGCTGTCAGAAACGAAGCGATACCGGGAGCGTTAACTGTACCAGGGCGAAATCCTTTTTCGTGAGATGTCCCTGGGAAGACTGGTTCCCAGCGAACTTTTGGGTTTATATAGCAAGCTCCGACACCCTTTGGTCCGTAAATTTTATGTGCGGAAACAGAAAGGCTATCAATTTGCATCGTTGTGACATCAATTGGGAGTTTACCAAATGTTTGTACACAATCTGTATGAAATAAAATATGGTGTTTTTTTAGTAGTGCTCCAATTTCTGAGATAGGTTGAACGGTTCCAATTTCAGAATTACCGTGCTGAATACTTGCTAAAACTGTATCGTCTGTAATTGCTGCTTCTAAAGCCTTAAGGTTAATAAGCCCGCATGAATCCACAGGAATTTCCGTGATTGTATATCCTTGCTTTGTTAATGACTGAAAGTAGCTGCGAATCGATGCGTGCTCCATCGGTGTTGTAAGTATGTGCTTGCCGCTTTTTGCATTTAAGAGCGACTGGATTGCAAGATAATTAGATTCAGAACCACCGCTTGTGAAAAATACGCCTTGTTCTTTTCCTCTAATCATTTGTGCAAATGCTCCCCTGCAAACTTGTAGTAAAGAAGAAGCTGTCCCTCCGATATCGTGTAAACTTTGTTCATTACCGAAGTATTGCTGTGCTGCTTTCGTATATGTGTCAATCGCTTCTTTGCTCATTGGTGTTGTAGCTGCATAGTCAAGATATATCATAATGTATAGTCCTCTCTATAGTAGAGTTACATTCGTTTTTTTATTTTAAAGTATATAAATTCAAATTAAAAAACCGACATAAACCCTTTCTTTTTAGGTGGGAGAGAGCATCCGGCCATGCGTAGAAGCGGTCAGATCCTCTTCCTGCCTCAAGTAAAAACAGAGAGAGAAAATGAGTGTAAGTCCCCTTTTCTCCTTCATAGCAGCGATTTATATGTCGAAAAAATAAAATGGATTTATATAGTATGAGAATTTCGTTAAACTCCTTGGTGAAAATATTACTTTCTAAAAAACTCTTGTCATTATTTTAAAACTATGTAAATATAGGTGTCAAGACAGTTGAAAAGTGTAAACTAGGAGGCAATGATCATGCCAAGTGCAGATGTCTTAATTATCGGAAGTGGTGTTGCAGCACTTAGTGTTGCGAAAGAGATTTGTCACGAAAAGAATGTGATGATTATCACAAAGAAAACAGGCCGCAATAACAATACGCATTTAGCGCAGGGCGGAATTGCAGCAGCTGTAGCTACATATGACAATGCGAATGATCATTACGAAGATACAATAGCGGCCGGCTGTGGCTATAACAATGAAGAAGCAGTTCGATATTTAGTGGAAGAAGGGCCGAAAGAGATTCGTAAGCTCATTGCAAATGGGATGGAATTTGATGGAGATGAAAACAGACCCCATCTTGGAAAAGAAGGTGCGCATCGAAAACGACGTATTTTACATGCTGGTGGAGATGCAACAGGACGAATTTTATTAGAGCATTTGGTTCAGGAAGTCGCTCCGTACGTTACAGTAGTGGAGCGAGAAATGGTGCTCGATTTAATTATAGAAAATGATACATGTAAGGGCGTTTTGACCCGTGATAGTGAAGGAAATATACATCGTTACTATGCTGAACATATTGTATTAGCTACAGGCGGTGTTGGAGGGGTGTATGCATTTACGTCTAACGACGAGACGATTACAGGTGACGGACTCGCGATGGTATACAGAGCTGGTGGCGAACTTGTTGATTTAGAATTTGTGCAATTTCATCCAACGATGCTATATGTAGGCGGACGTTGCTGTGGACTTGTTTCAGAAGCGGTACGGGGTGAAGGAGCTGTTCTGTTAAATGAAAAAGGACAGCGTTTTATGCTGGATGTACATCCGCAACATGATCTTGCACCGCGTGACGTAGTGGCACGTGCGATTCATGAACAGCTTCTTGCAGGTGAAAGTGTATACTTGGATATTTCTTCTATTCAAAACTTTGAAGAACGTTTTCCTACTGTATCGGCATTATGCAAAAAGAATGGTATAGATGTAAAAAAAAATAGAATTCCAGTTGTTCCTGGTGCTCATTTTCATATGGGTGGCATTAAAACGAATTGTGATGGAGAAACATCTATTCCGCATTTATATGCTATAGGTGAAGTAGCTTGTAACGGTGTGCATGGTGCAAACCGATTAGCGAGCAACTCATTGTTAGAAGGGCTTGTGTTTGGAAAACGAATGGGAACACATATTTTAGCTCATCCGGTACAAGAAAAGATAAATAATAGCGAAGAAATACATGGAATATCAAAAGTTCCTCAGTTACCTACGAAAAAAGAAATACAAAAACATATGATGACGTACGTAGGAATTGTACGAACAGAAAAGAGTTTATTATATGCGAAGCAATGGTTTGAACATTATCGTATACAAAGTGTTCGAATGCAATATGAAGCTTTTACAAATGAAGATATAACAATTATAAATATGCTAACAGTTTGTCAGCTCATTACAGAAGCGGCACTGCAAAGAAAAGAGAGCATAGGTGGTCATTATCGTGGTGATTATCCAAGACGAAATCAAGTAACGAAAAAAATTATTCTTGCTAATAGAAATTTACAACTTGTGTAATGAGGGGAAGAGGGATTGTATGAACGCGTTAAAGGTAAGAAAAGCATTAGAAAGATTTATTCTGGAAGATATTGGAGAAAAAGATGTAACATCTCAGCTTATTTTTCCTGATAATTTAAGGGCAAAGGGAACGTTCCTTGCGAAAGAAACGGGGGTATTCGTAGGGACAGCAGTAATTGAACAAGGATTTCGATTATTAGATGACGGCATTCAAATTACACTTTATAAAAAAGACGGAGATTTCGTAGAAAAAGGTGAGATTTTAGCAAGTGTCGAAGGACCAATTGCATCTTTATTAACAGCGGAGCGTGTAATTTTAAATATTATTCAACGCATGAGTGGTATAGCAACGATGACGCGCAAAGCTGTTCTGGCGCTAGAAAGTGATCATACACGTATTTGTGATACGAGAAAAACGATGCCAGGGCTTCGCATGTTTGATAAATATGCGGTTGTTTGCGGAGGCGGATATAACCATCGCTTCGGATTATACGATGGTGTCATGATTAAAGATAACCATATTGCTTTTGTAGGGTCTATTACAAAAGCTGTTACATCTGTGAAAGAAAAGCTTGGGCATATGGTGAAAGTTGAAGTGGAAACGGAGACAGAAGAACAAGTGCGCGAAGCGATTGCCGCAGGAGCGGATATTATTATGTTTGATAACCGTACACCAGAAGAAGTTCATGAGTTTTCTAAAATTGTTCCAAGTACAATTGTGACAGAAGCATCCGGCGGCATTACAATTGAAAATTTATCGAACTATGGTGGAACAGGGGTAGATTACATTTCACTTGGATTATTAACACATTCTGTAAAGGCGTTAGATATTAGCTTTAATATTGAAGTTTAAGGTGAGAGGGTTAGAGGGGGAGATTACAAATGAGTATTTTAGAGAAAGTTCAGCTAATTGAAACGATGTTACCAGAGCGTTATCAAACGATGTCAGTACAAGAAATGGAAGAGCGCGTTCGTGAAATTAAAGAAAAATTAGGGGAAGCATTATTTATTCCAGGGCATCATTATCAAAAGGATGAAGTTGTTCAATTTTCAGATGCTGCGGGAGATTCATTGCAACTTGCGCAAGTAGCGGCTAGCAATAAAGCAGCGAAATATATTGTCTTTTGCGGTGTGCATTTTATGGCTGAAACAGCAGATATGTTAACGGCCGATGAACAGGTCGTTATTTTACCAGATATGCGTGCTGGCTGTTCCATGGCGGATATGGCAGATATCGAACAAACAGAACGAGCTTGGAACGAACTTACGCAGTTATTTGGGGATACGATGATTCCATTAACATATGTCAATTCTACGGCAGCTATTAAGGCATTTTGTGGACGAAATGGCGGGGCGACAGTAACATCTTCAAATGCAAAAAAAATGGTATCTTGGGCATTTACGCAAAAAGAGCGTCTTGTTTTTTTACCAGATCAACATTTAGGAAGAAATACAGCGTATGACCTAGGTATTTCATTAGATAAAATGGCGGTTTGGGATCCGCATACAGATTCATTAGAATATGATGGGAATATAGAAGATGTGAAGGTGATTTTATGGAAAGGTCATTGTTCGGTTCATCAAAATTTTACTGTGGAAAATATTGGAAGCGTACGAAAAAATAATCCTGATATGAATATTATTGTTCATCCAGAATGCTGTTATGAAGTGGTAACAGCTTCTGACTATGCAGGGTCAACAAAGTATATTATTGATATGATCGAACAAGCACCATCTGGAAGCAAATGGGCAATTGGTACAGAGATGAATTTAGTAAACCGGATTATTCATCAACACCCGGATAAAGAAATTATTTCATTAAACCCTTTTATGTGTCCTTGTTTAACGATGAATCGTATTGATTTACCACATTTATTGTGGGTGTTAGAAACGATAGAGCGTGGAGAAGAAGTCAATGTTATTCAAGTAGATAAGCAGGTGACAAAAGAAGCAGTTCTTGCCTTAAATCGTATGTTAGAGCGTGTGTAAAAGCGACGGATTTCCGTCGCTTTTTTATTAAACATAATTAGCTAATTGCAGTCATACATTGTGTTGAGGGAATCATTGTATTTTTTCATATTCGTGCAATATTGTGTATGACTAAATGGTAAGAGCAAGAGTGTTAAATTATAGAGGACAGTTTCACTTTACATTATTTTGGCTTATAGATAAGTAATACAGGAGGGGGAAAATTTGAAAATTCATATCGTGCAAAAAGGGGATACCCTTTGGAAAATTGCGAAAAAGTACGGAGTAGATTTTGAAACGTTAAAAAAGGCGAATACGCAGCTTACTAATCCCGATCTGATTATGCCAGGTATGAAAATAAAAGTGCCATCTAGCAGTGTGCATGTGAAAAAAAATATGGGTGCTGGTTCAGCTCCTCCAAAAGAATATGTAAAAGAGGTACAACAAAAAGAATTTGCAGCGACACCTACGCCGCTTGGAATAGAAGATGAAGAAGAAGCACCATATCAATCTGCGCCGATTACGCAGCAACCGGCTATGCAGCAAACGCAAAAAGAAATGCAAATGAAGCCGCAAAAAGAAATGCCCATTCAAAAAGAAAAGCCGATTCAGAAAGAAGTACCAATCCAAAAAGAAAAACCGATTCAGAAAGAAATACCTATTCAAAAAGAAGTACCTATTCAAAAGCCGCCTGTCGTTGAAAAACCAGCTGTAATTGAAAAGCCACCAGTTGTAGAAAAGGTAGAGAAACCTGTGGGAAAAGAAAGCACAAAGTTTTCAGTGAATATATTACCACAGCCGCCACAACCACCGATTAAGCCTGCAAAAGACTATAAAATTTCAGATGTAATAAAAAAAGGAAGCGAGTTAATTGCCCCGCAAATTATTAATAAGATGAAACCGAACAATATAGTGTCACCACAAACGAAAAAAGAAAATGTAAGTAATATAGTTGCGCCGCAAATGAAAAAAGAAAATGTAAGTAATATAGTGTCACCACAAACGAAAAAAGAAAATGTAAGTAATATAGTTGCGCCGCAAATGAAAAAAGAAAATGTAAGTAATATAGTGTCACCACAAACGAAAAAAGAAAATGTAAGTAATATAGTTGCGCCGCAAATGAAAAAAGAAAATGTAAGTAATATAGTGTCACCACAAACGAAAAAAGAAAATGTAAGTAATATAGTTGCGCCGCAAATGAAAAAAGAAAATGTAAGTAATATAGTGGTGCCGCAAACGAAAAAGGAAAATGTAGGTAATATAGTTGCGCCGCAAACGAAAAAAGAAAACGTCAGTAATGTTGTTTCGCCACAAGTGCAAAAAGAAAATGTGGGTAATATAGTTGCACCGGATGTGACAAAAGAAAGTCTTATTATTCCACAAGTAACACCACCGAATATCATGCCAATGATGGATAATAATCAAATGCCGAATATCATGCCGATGATGGATAATAACCAAATGCCGAATATCATGCCGATGATGGATAATAATCAAAAGCCGAATATCATGCCAATGATGGATAGTAACCAAATGCCGAATATCATGCCAATGATGGATA